>JAIPED010000014.1 GCA_021737325.1 Deltaproteobacteria bacterium | reverse complement strand
AACGAGCAAGTGAGATTGCCCAGGATTTGGGTTCTGTAAGCGCATGTACCGATATAACGGGTTTTGGCTTGATTGGTCATGCGTTAGAGATGATCAAGGATAGTGAAACAGGCTTTATCATTGATTCCCATGCGCTACCAATTATTGACGGTACTAAGGAGCTAGCCATGGAAGGCTTCTTGCCGGGGGGGCTCTATCGCAATAAAAAGTTTTACCTTCCCCACACCGAGATTGTCGCTAGCGCCGATGAATTTGCCGTTGAATGCCTTTTTGATCCGCAAACTTCTGGTGGCTTGTTCATCTCGCTACCTTTAAAGCAGGCGCAAGAGATGTTGAGAGTACTTCAGGATGAGGGTTTTACCGGCGTAGCGATTGTGGGAAGTGTTACGGATAATAACGCTGGTCGGATAAAGATTATCTAAACGATACACTACTCAAAGGAACCAGCCACATGAAAAAGTTGTTAACCCAGATAAACTCTCCCGCAGATATCAAAAATTTGGATATCGCGGAGCTTAACGCTCTTTGTGCGGAAATTCGGGAGCTAATTATCCAGACCGTTGCGCAAACGGGCGGGCATCTCGCTCCCTCGCTGGGAGTCGTAGAAATGACGGTTGCCCTGCACTATGTGTACAACACCCCCATTGATAAAATCGTTTGGGATGTTGGCCACCAAACCTACGCGCACAAAATTATCACTGGTCGTCGTCATCGTTTTCACACTCTGCGCCAGCCAGGAGGAATCAGCGGTTTTCCTAAGCGCGAAGAATCACCCTACGACACCTTCAATGTTGGCCACAGTAGCACTTCCATTTCCGCCGCAACGGGGATGGTGGAAGCCATGCATCTACAAGGAGAAGCAAATCGGGTTGTTGCGGTCATTGGCGATGGTGCTCTCAATAGCGGCATTGCCCTGGAAGCACTTAATTGGTTTGGCTCCCGTCCGCGGAATCTCAACATTGTACTAAACGATAATGAAATGTCCATTTCACCCAATGTAGGAGCGCTTTCCTCCTATCTTAACCGCATCATGACGGGGCAGCACACCCTGACAGCCCGAGCGGGGATCAAAAGGGTGCTTTCCTCCATCCCCCATTTTGGCGAGGGCATGGTGAAGTTGGGCAAAAGCTTGGAAGTATCCGTCAAGAACATTGTTATGCCGGGAAGCTTTTTTGAAGATTTGGGTTACACCTATGTCGGACCGCTTGACGGTCACCGCTTGGACAACCTGATAAAAAATTTTGAAAATATCCGCGAAATGCCCGGTCCCGTACTTGTGCATGTGATCACCCAGAAAGGCAAGGGCTACAAACCTTCCGAAAAAATGCCGCATAAATTCCACGGCGTTGGTGCCTTTGATCTTGCGACAGGTGCTTCCAAAACTGTAAGCAAGCTCCCCTCCTACTCTAAAGTGTTTGGCGATACGCTAACGGAAATCGCCCGTGAGGATCAGCGGGTGGTGGCCATAACGGCCGCAATGACAGATGGGACGGGGTTAGAAGGTTTTGCTCGCGAATTTCCGCGGCGGTTTTTTGATGTTGGTATTGCCGAACAACACGCGGTAACCTTTGCCGGAGCCCTTTCTTTATCGGGGTTTCGCCCGATAGTGGCGATATACTCCTCTTTTTTACAGAGATCCTACGACCAGATTTTGCACGATGTTTGCCTGCAAAATCTCCCCGTTGTCTTTGCCTTGGACCGCGGCGGCTTTGTTGGCGACGATGGAGCCACCCACCATGGTGTTTTTGATTTTTCCTATCTACGGACCATCCCCAACATCATCATCTCCGCCCCCAAGGATGGGAATGAGTTGCGCGACTTACTCTACACCGCAATAAATGCTGGTGCGCCCATGTCCATCCGCTATCCGCGAGGCACGGCTGAAGGCGTTACACCAAGAAAGCCGCAAAGATTGGCGATTGGTAAGGGAGAAGTGCTTCTGCAGGGCAAGGATTTAACTATCTTTGCCATCGGTGCAACCGTGTACCCCGCGCTAGGCGTGGCGCAAAAATTGGCGGAAGAGGGAATAGCCGTGAGCGTTATCAATTGTCGCTTTGTTAAGCCGCTTGATGCCCGTCTTATTAAGGAATGGGCGGGCTCAACTAAGCGCATTATCACTGTTGAAGAAAACAGCATTGTCGGGGGATTGGGTTCGGCAATAGCCGAATTGCTAATGGATGCCGGTATTACGGATCTGCGGCTGAAGCGCTTGGCCATTCCTGACAGTTTCCATCACCAAGCCTCGCAAGATGAGCTTAAAGCGACCGCCGGAATTGATGCGACGGCGATGTTAAGCGCAGCAAGAGAACTTTTAGGAATCGCCAAGTAGGCAGGCGGAAAAGAGGAAACAAGTCCCCTTCAGCGCCAACCTCTTCTTGTAACCATTATGACGAAGAAAATACGACTTGATGAACTACTTGTTTCCCGTGGCTTGTTCCCTTCCCTGGCGCAGGCGCAAAGTGCCATCATGGCGGGGGAAGTATTTGTTCAGGAATCTTTGGCGGATAAAGCTGGTCATCGCTTTGCGCCTGACAGTACCATCAAACTGCGAAGCAAAAAGCACCCCTTCGTAAGTAGGGGAGGGGTAAAATTGTTCGGAGCGCTCCATGAATTCAACATCTCCGTGGACGGTTTTTGCGCGATGGATGTCGGAGCCTCTACAGGGGGATTTACCGATTGTCTGCTTGAGCAGGGAGTGCGAAGAGTTTACGCCGTTGATGTCGGCAAGGGGTTGTTAGCTTGGAAATTGCGGTGCGATGAGCGGGTGGTTGTCTGGGAGGGAGTTAACATCAGAAATTTTGATACCACCGTTCTCACGGAAGCGCTTGACATCGCTGTGATTGATGTCTCTTTTATTTCACTGAGGATGGTTCTTCCTGTTATTACGCAGGCCGTCCGCAAAGAAGGGATTGTCCTCGCCTTGATTAAGCCGCAGTTTGAAGCCAAGAGAGAAGAAGTGGGGGCAGGTGGTATCATTACCGATGAAGCGGTGCGTGAGAAGGCAATACAGGGCATCGTTAGCTTTGCAAGAGCGCAAGGCTTGGAGGTGCGCGGCGTTTACGAAGCGCAACCTGCCGGACATGATGGCAACAAGGAGTTTTTCCTCTACTGTATCAACCACACATGCGGGAAGTAGCAAAAAATGGAAATCATCGTAGCGCAAAATGCGGGCTTTTGTATGGGGGTAAAAAGGGCCGTGGAATTGGCCCTGGCGGTTTCTCAGCCCCGAGGAAGGGTTTTTACCTACGGACAATTGATCCATAACCCGCAGACGGTTGAACTGTTGGCAAAACGAGGCGTAAAACAGATAAATGATCTCAGCGATTTACCCGCGGATTGTAGCGACGCAACTCTCATCATCAGAGCGCATGGCATATCTCCAGGGGAAAGGGCCGCGATTAAAGCTAGGGGAATAAAAATGGTTGATGCCACCTGCCCCAGGGTAGGCAGGGTGCAGGCAATCGTGCGCAAACATAGCCGTCTGGGGTACGCCATCGTGATAGTTGGCGATAGCGAACACCCTGAGGTACGGGCGATTGGCGGCTATGCCGAAGCTCCCTTGTTTACGGTAGCGACGCTGGCGGAAGCAAAAGACCTTCCATTTCTGCAAAAGGTGTGTGTTGTGGCGCAAACAACCTGCTCGGAAATCGATTATCAAGCCATCACGGAGGCAATAAAGCAGAGCTTTCCCGAAGTTGTCATTTTTGACACCATATGCGATTCCACCGAAAAACGGCAAAAAGAAATTAGCAAAATGGCACATAGCGTTGATGCGGTTATCGTTGTTGGCGGGAAAAATAGCGCCAACACCCGCCGCTTAGCGAAAATTGCTTCTGCCGTAGGAACGCGGACCTTTCACATTGAATCGGAAGAGGAGCTTGCCGCATTGCCGCCCATGCAGGGTTATAGGGTGGGAATTTCTGCTGGGGCATCAACCCCCAACTGGGTTTTAGATAGAGTGGTTCAGCGTCTGCGCGAGGCGAACAGCAGCTCCTCGCTTAAAATGCTTCCCTCTCGTCTGGGAGCATTGCTGGTGAAATCGGATATTTTATCGGCAATTGGTGCTTTATCTTTGTGCTTGGTCAGCGCGAAAATCCAAGCTAAACCAATTGACATCTCCGGCGTTAGCGCGGCGGTGTTATTCCTCTTTGCCATGCACACCCTACACCGTAGCATTGGGGGGGATTTTTATGGGGGCAGTTCGTTTAGAATGGCGGCATACTTCGGACGGGAAAAATTCTTTTTCCTGCTGGGGGTTTTTCCGTTGCTCGCATCCCTTGTGCTGGTCTATTCCGATGAGGCGTTTTGGTTTTTGGTAATATTGGCAATTGCAGGAATTTTTTACAACACTCCCTCCCCAATTTCACATGTTTTGCGAAAAATTACGGTGGGGAAAAATGTTGCCGTGGCGTTGGCTTGGACTTCGGCAACCGTAGTACTACCTGTTGGTGGCGATTTCGCTTTTACGGCGGCATCTTTGTGGGCGATCATCGTTATCTTCTCCTTGGTGCTCTGCCGGTCTTTGCTCTCCGACACTGGCGAGATGCAGGAAGATGGCTTCGCGGGAAGAAAAACCTTGCCGACAGTTTGGGGTAAAAAAACGACGCTGACGGTCGTTCGGGGCGTCTTGGCAGGAACGACTATTCTAATTACTTTCCTTGCTTTTGCGGAACCATTGCGGGCTTTACTAGCGGTTCCGTTTTTTTATCTATGGATTTATGCAAGCCTTTATGCTAGCCGCTCTCCCAATGTTTCCGGAGTGGCTCTTGACGGGTTATTAGCGGTCAGCTATCTGCTCGCGGGATTATATCTAGTTATTTCAGAGGTATATTAAATGTACGGGCGATGTTTACTTTTCTGTGGGATACTTTGCGCTCTTTTCCTTGGGGGTTGTGCCAGCCTCGGGGATCAGTATCCAGAAGGTTTGGATGAGAGCAAGAAGGTGGCGATTTTTCCTGTTTTCGTCAAGCAACACAAAGAAGCGAAGTTAGAGGTGGAAGACATTGCCGCGGAAGTCTTTAGGGAAATGGATTTGGAGGTTCTTTCCGCAAAGGAAGTGCGGGAAGTAGTGGACGCTAATGCGGAGCTTCAGGCACCATACGAGAGGTACACTTCCCTTATTTCGATCCTTTCCTTTTCCGACGGCCGCTTGAGTGCCCCTCTAGGAAAAGCCCTGGAGTGCGATTATTTTCTGTTGGTTTTTGTAAATGAATGGGGCTATGAAAAGCACGGCGAAGATGATTATGCCGTAGTACAGCTTGGGATACTTTTGATAGATGCCCATAGCGGCAAGGTTTTGTTGCGTGATAATGTGTTGGAGAAGAGGGACTGGTTGTTGTTTCGCCCCGAATTGAAGGATATTGCGCGGGAAATGCTTGAAGAGACGCTCTTTGACAGAGCGGTTGTTGCAAGATAGTTTTACCTCGCCCACGATGGCAAAATAAAACGAAGAAGGGAAAAGAGAATTGAGAGAGAAAGTTCAGCAAGCAATAGAACAGATTCGCCCGAATCTTCAGGCGGATGGCGGGGACATTGAGCTAATCGATGTCGGAGAGGACGGCGTGGTGAAGGTTGCTCTTCGTGGCGCTTGTCGTGGTTGTCCCATGTCACAAGTAACGCTGAAAATGGGCGTGGAGAAATTTTTGAAAAAAGCCGTACCCGAAGTTACCGAAGTGGTTTCCGTATCTTAAAAATGTTTTTGAGGAGGTTTAGAGGAAAATGGCTTATGTGATTACCGATGATTGCATAGCGTGTGGTTCTTGCGAGAGCGAATGCAGCAAAGGAGCGATTAGCGAAGGCGAAGACAAATATGTGATTGACGCGAAGCTCTGCGATGACTGTGGAACCTGCGCCGATATTTGTCCGATTGAGGCGATAGTTCCTAGTGATAGCAAATAGTTTGGGCAATGTTGAAAAGGGGGAAGACCTACTGCCTTCCCCCTTTTTTGTTTTTGCGGGCGCTAAAAAGCTACTGTAGCACATTCGGATTTTATGATCATTGCCCGTCTGCCGCGAGTGTCGAAACGGGCGGAGCAAGAAAGGGCACCACCAAGTAGCCAACACTTAAGTTGTTCACCACCTTGCACATTCTTTCACCCATCTGTAGCAAGAACCGATCCTTCCCATGCTTGACTTGCCTGACAATCTCAAGTTATTTGCCCAAAAATGGAAGGTCAGAGCGTCTTTACGATTGAACAAAACTATTTTAAGTGGTGTTTGCTTGACCGAAATCTGCCATCTTTGGCCGAATTGGAAATTTTGCTATGAGTTTAGATGCGAAGCCTTTAGCGGTAGATCTTTTTTCTGGAGCTGGAGGATTAAGTATAGGTTTAAAAAATGCAGGATTTCACATTGTCCTGGCAAATGAAATTGAAGAGGATTTTGCTAGAACATTCATGATGAATCATTCCAGCACGAATTTGCTATGTAACGACATACATGAAATAGACTTTGCAGAAGAGCTAAACAAAATGTCCATAAAGAATGTAGATCTAGTTGCTGGAGGCCCTCCCTGCCAAGGGTTCAGTACGGTTGGTGCGAGGAATGAAAAGGATCCTCGGAATAGTTTGTTCCATGAATTTTTAAGGGCAATAGCTGAAATTAATCCACATTATCTCATTTTTGAAAATGTTGCCGGTTTTTACTCCATGTACAACGGGGCAACATATAGAAAACTAATCAATGAGCTTGGTGAGTTGGGATACGATACCCGTTCAGCGCTGTTAGATGGTTCCGATTTTGGGCTTCCTCAAATACGGAAACGAACTATCGTAATCGGTTGGAAAAAAGGGTTAAGCGAAGTCGCACTGCCTGCCTCAACACATTTTGATGGCAATAGTTTATTCCATCTTCGCCAAAAGTTAACTTTAATGGATGCAATTTCCGATTTGCCTGCACTAGAGGCAAATGACGCAAAGTTTTTTTATACTAAAGAACCACAGAACGAATATCAGTATTGTCTCAGAAATGGAGCCAAAAATTTAACTGAACATAACAGCG
The DNA here is from genome assembly GCA_021737325.1 of Deltaproteobacteria bacterium. Lineage (GTDB taxonomy): Bacteria > Desulfobacterota > Syntrophia > Syntrophales > JAIPED01 > JAIPED01. The sequence goes on along the minus strand of JAIPED010000014.1, from coordinate 26,548 downwards.
CTAATTATGGGCCAAGGATGTTGGAAATTCTGTCCTCCATTCCCCCAGGTGGCACGGTAAACGATTTACCCCCACGGTTAACGCCGAAGAAATGCTTCGCGAATACTTATGCAAGGCTTTCCCCTAATCAACCAGTCCCAACAATAACAAGGAATTTTGGAACGCCATCATCGTCTAGATGCGTGCATCCTTTTCAAAACAGAGCTCTAAGCACGCGGGAAGGGGCAAGATTGCAAGGCTTTCCCGACACCTATATTTTTTATGGCAGCAAGGTTGCCAAGAATTTGCAGATTGGAAACGCTGTACCTCCGATACTTGGTGAGGTTATCGCAAAGGAAATAATTAAAGCTTCACAACGACAACGGGAGGTTAGTAATTCGTTGGACAGGAATACGGTTACCTCTCCATTCCAAGCGCGTTTGGGAATACAATGATGGTGTTTAGCCGTTTATAAAAAGGAGGTTTTTAAACGATGATAGAAAAGGCTTTTGATCCAGCGATAGCGGAAAAAGAGATATATGCCGAGTGGTTACGGGAGAATCTTTTCCACGCCGCAGATACCAGTGAAAAACAACCGTTCTCCATTGTTATCCCCCCTCCTAATGTAACGGGGATGCTCCACATGGGGCATGCGCTGAACAACACCCTGCAAGATCTAATTATTAGATTTAGGCGAATGAGCGGCGATAATACAATGTGGATGCCGGGAACCGACCATGCGGGAATCGCCACCCAGAATGTTGTGGAAAAAGAGTTAGAGAAGGAAGGGAAAAACAGGGAACAGCTCGGGCGCGAGGAGTTTGTTGAGCGCGTTTGGCAGTGGAAAGGAAAATATGGCGGGCTTATCATCAATCAGCTTAAGAGGTTAGGATCTTCCTGCGATTGGGAACGGGAACGCTTTACGATGGACGCGGGGCTTTCTCGCGCTGTGCGAGAAGCCTTTGTCCGCCTCTACAACGACGGGCTGATTTATCAGGGAGACTACATCGTCAATTGGTGCCCCCGTTGCCACACCGCACTTTCCGACCTGGAGGTGGAATACAAGGAAACTCCTGGAAATCTTTGGCACATCCGCTATCCTTTTGCCGATGGTTCGGGGGAAATTATCGTTGCCACGACTAGGCCAGAAACAATGCTAGGGGATACGGCCGTGGCAGTAAACCCCACTGATGCAAGATACAGCGCCGTTGTGGGCAAAAAGGTCATCCTCCCCCTTGTTAACAAAGAAATTCCGATCATTGCTGATGACTATGTTTCTCCAGAATTTGGCTCGGGGGCCGTAAAAATTACTCCTGCCAGCGATCCTAATGATTTTGCCATGGCAGAGAGGCATCATCTGGAGATTGTCAAGGTAATCGGCGGTGATGGTACAATAACGGCCCAAGGTGGAGCCTATGCGGGACAGGATCGTTATCAGTGCCGTAAAAGCGTGGTTGCGGATTTGGAGGCACAGGGATACCTTGTCAAGGTGGAGCCCTATCTGCACAAGGTAGGCGGCTGTTCCCGTTGCGTTACAGAGGTTGAACCCTTTGTCTCGCGGCAGTGGTTTGTAAAAATGGAGCCACTTGCTAAAATGGCCATCGCTGCGGTCGTCAAGGGAAACACGCGCATCATCCCTTCAATGTGGGAAGCGACATACTTTGATTGGCTAAATAACATCCGCGATTGGTGTATTTCGCGACAGATTTGGTGGGGGCACCGCATTCCCGTTTGGCGCTGCTTAAATTGTGAAAAAATAATCGTTGCCACCGATGACCCTAGCTGTTGCCCGCAATGCGGGGAGAGCAACCTGCGCCAGGAGGAGGATGTGCTTGATACATGGTTTAGCTCTGCGCTTTGGCCTTTTTCCACAACGGGATGGCCCGAAAAAACAGAAGCGCTAAAAACTTTCTATCCCACATCGCTGCTAATAACCGGTTTTGATATCCTTTTCTTTTGGGTGGCACGCATGATGATGATGGGGCTTTATCTGATGGGAGATGTTCCCTTCCGCGATGTTTATCTGCATGCCCTGGTCCGTGACGAACAGGGAGAAAAAATGAGTAAATCCAAGGGTAATGTCATTGATCCTCTAAACATGATTGATAAATACGGAGCAGATGCATTCCGCTTTACGCTGGTTGCTTTTACCGCCCAGGGTAGGGATGTACGAATGTCGGAAGAACGCATTCAGGGATATAAATTCTTCGTTAACAAAATTTGGAACGCAGCCCGCTTTACCTTGATCAATTTGGAAGATTTTATCCCTGATAGTGACTATAGCAGTAACTCTCTACCTGATAGATGGATTCGTTCGCGGTTAAATAAGACGATCCAAGAAGTTACCGAGGCCCTTGAGAGCTATCGGTTCAACGATGCTGCGGGGGGGATATACCATTTTATTTGGCATGAACTGTGCGATTGGTATTTGGAGCTTATTAAGCAAACTCTTTACAACAAAGAGGACCTGGCACAACGCCGTGCGACACAAGCACAACTCCGGACAACATTTAAAACCATCTTACAACTGTTGCACCCCTTTATGCCCTTTGTAACGGAACGGCTCTGGAAAGAATTCGCCAGCGGCTATATCATGGTTAGCGATTTCCCCCGCCATGATCCTGTTGCCAACGATGCGCAAGCAGAAGCGGAAATGACCATGCTGCAGGATGTTATTGGTGCGATACGCAATGTTCGTGGAGAAATGGGAATAGCCACGACCAAAAAACTTGCTGTTACCGTTATCACAGAGGAAGTTGCCGTGTTTACTGCGGGGAAAGCTTATATTGAGGCGCTCGCCAACTGCCAGCAAGTTGTCATTCTGGACCATACAGCACCTGAACCCAAGGGCTGTGCCACGGGGGTTACCGTTAAGGCGAAGGTCTTTGTGGAACTGGGTGGGATGATTGATATTGCCAGCGAAAGAGTGCGGTTAGAAAAGGAAGTCGCTAAAATTAGCAAGGAGATTGAAGCCGCTTCCCAAAAACTGGCCAACGAGGATTTTGTGCAAAAAGCTTCCGCAGCCGTTGTCCAGAAAGAAGAAATGCGCTTTCAAGAAGCCAAGGAAAAGTTAGCCTTTTTACAAAAGGCGTTAATGCGGCTTAAGGAGTTTTCGTCCTAGCCGCTATTTATTGGTTGGGTTGTATCTTGGATGAAAGCAAAATAGTTGCCATGTCAGCCGCAGAAACCTTTATGGGTTGCGCAGGGATGTATGGCGACGCGGTGTTTCTGTAAGAGAGGAAGGAATAATGCCCACCAACATTTACTCATTTTCCGAAAATGCTGTAGCCACAGGCGCAATTAAAGCGATAATTAAAAATGCCCTCAGTGAGGATATTGGCGCGGGAGATTTAACCACCAAGCTCATTGCTACTGATGAGGCCACCCGCTCACGCCAGGGCCGTGCACGGCTTATCGCCAAGGAGGAATTCATTCTAGCGGGTATCGGTGTTTTTGCCGCGGTGTTTTATCTGCTCAATCCGGCTATTGCCGTTTCTCTAAACAAGCGGGATGGAGAAAAATGTGCACAGGGCGAGCTTATCGCTAACTTGGAAGGACCGTTAGTGAGCATCTTGGCGGGTGAACGCACCGCTCTCAACCTCTTGCAACGCATGTCGGGCATTGCCTCCATTACCAGAGAGTTTGTCCGAGCAATTAATGACACGGGAGCCCGCATCTTGGATACGCGCAAAACCGCGCCCAATTTGCGGGTATTGGATAAGTATGCCGTGAAGGTCGGTGGCGGGTTTAACCACCGCTTTGCTCTTGATGACGGCATCTTGATTAAAGAAAACCACATTGCCTTGGCGGGAGGCATAACGGATGTCCTAAATCGTGTGCTGGCGCAATCCCCCAAGGGCATGAAGGTAGAAATTGAAGTGAAAAATATCGCAGAATTGCGTTTAGCTTTAGATGCCGAAGCGGCGATAATAATGCTCGATAATATGAGCATTGCCGATATGCGCCAAGCGGTGGCAATCAATAATGGTATGGCTTTGCTCGAGGCTTCTGGGAACATTTCGCTTGCCAATGTCCGCATGGTCGCGGAAACGGGGGTGGATTTTATTTCTGTTGGTGCCCTTACCCACTCGGTAAAAGCGGCGGATATATCGTTACTGGTGGATTGTTCGGCGTGATTGGTATTGCGCAAAAGTATGTTCGCGGGGACAAGAAGCCAGGCGCGGAGATTGGAGGTAACATGAGACAGACAATCAGCAGCAGGAGTAAAAGGCGCATTATAATCTTGGATGGCGGCTGGGGGACGGAGCTACAAAAAAAGGGGATGCCCGCGGGTGTTATGCCCGAGATCTGGTGCCTGGAAAATCAAGAGACACTTGCTAGTATTCATCAAAGCTATGCCGCAGCCGGTGCGGAGGTTGTCTATTCTGCCACCTTCGGTGCCAACCGCGGCAAACTTCCCCAGTATTCCGCCAAGGAGATAGCTTCTCTCAATAAGAAGCTCGTGCAGATAGCCCGCCAAGCCGTGGGCAAAAATGTGCTTGTCGCTGGTGATATTGGGCCTACCGGGCGATTTGTAGAACCTTTTGGTGATCTCGCGTTTGAAGAGGCAGTAAGCATTTTTCGCGAACAAGCGAAGGGGCTCATCGCGGGAGGGGCCGATTTAATTGCCATAGAAACGATGATTGACATTCAGGAGGCGCGTGCGGCGTTAATCGCCATCAAAGAAACAGCCCCAATTTTTACCATCGTAACGATGACCTTTGAGCCCGACGGTCGTACCCTCGGAGGTACTGACCCCATCAGCGCTTTGGTAACACTACAAGCCTTGGGCGCTGATGCTGTAGGTTGTAACTGCTCGCTTGGACCTGACGGGATGGTGGAACTAATCGCCAAGATGAAGCCGTTTGCCCAGGTACCGCTTGTGGCTAAGCCCAACGCGGGGTTGCCGAAGATGGTCAATGGGGAAACGCTTTTTAATATGCCTGCCCTGGAGTTTGCCTCCTATGGCAAGGCGCTGGTGGACGCGGGGGCAAACTTTGTTGGTGGTTGTTGTGGGACCACACCTGCGCATATAAAAGCTCTCCGTAAAAAAATTGCCCTCTTATCTCCCCGCAAAATGGTAAAAAGCGCCAATCTGTTGAGCTCTCCGCGAGAAAGCGTTGTAATTGCCGCTAAGGGGCGTTTGCTTCTAATTGGCGAGCGGCTAAATCCCACGGGGAAAAAGGCGCTACAAGCAGATATCTCCTCCGGCAAGTTTGCCAGCATTCGTGCCATTGCCTTGGAGCAGGAGCGGCAGGGTGCAGATTTAATTGATGTTAATGTTGGCATTCCCGGCATTGTCGGAGTTGCCGCGATGCGGCGTATTGTGAGCATTCTCGCCACCTGCACCAGCAAACCGCTGGTTATTGATTCCGGCAACCCTGAGGCCATTGCCGCCGCACTACGACTGTACCCCGGTCGTGTTTTGCTTAACTCCATTTCTGGGGAAAAGACAAAACTCAAAACGCTTCCTCCCTTGGCAAAAAAATACGGCGCAATGTTTGTTTTACTTCCCTTAACCGATAAAGGTTTACCCCCGACCAGTGAAGAGCGTGTTAAGGTGGTTAATAGGCTACTCCAACATCTGGCAAAGAAAGGATTAAAAAAAGAGGACGCCGTGGTTGATGGGCTAACGCTGAGTGTTGCCACAGATATGTCCGCGGGCGAAGAAACGCTCAAGACCATTCGCTACTGCACGGAAAAGCTTAAATTAAAAACGGTTTTGGGTATTTCTAATGTCTCGTTTGGAATGCCCGCCCGCGGTGAGCTTAACGCTTCAATGCTTGCCATGGCGCGTTCTTCAGGGCTGACAATGGCAATAGTTAATCCTGCTATAGAAGCAATTCGGAGCACCGCCCTTGCCACCGACCTGCTACTCGGATTTGATGCTGACGCTCGAGTTTTCTTAAAAAATATCGGAGCCCAGCAAGAAGTTGCCCAAGCATCTCCGCAAGTGCCAAACGCTTCCCCCGTCGCAATCGTCGCCGAAGCCCTGATGAATGGCGCGAGGGAGAACATCCTTGAGAAAATACAAGGCGCACTGCAAGCAGGGGTTAATGCCAAGGCGCTGGTTGATGAAATAATGATTCCCGCAATTGTTGAGGTTGGCTCTCGCTATGAAAGACGGGAATTTTTTTTACCGCAGCTTGTTGCGAGCGCCGAAACGATGAAGATGGGAATGGATTTTTTAGAGGGGTTACTGGCGCAAAGAGATATCGAAAAAAATGCGGGAACAATCATCCTTGCCACCGTTGAAGGAGATATTCACGATATTGGGAAAAACATCGTCGGCTTGCTACTGAAGAATCATGGTTATCGGGTGCTTGATCTGGGCAAAGATTGCCCTGCGGAAAAAATAATCACGGCAATCGAAAAAGAAAATCCTGATTTTGTTGGACTTTCTGCCTTAATGACCACGACGATGATAAAAATGCCCGAGGTTATTAACCGCGCCCGCCAAAAGGGATTAGAAACAAAATTCATCGTTGGTGGAGCGGTGCTTAATAGCGACTATGCTCAATCCATCGGTGCCCTTTATGCCAAGGATGCCGTTGGAGCCGTCGCATTGATACAAAAAATTGTTAAAAGGTGATGTTATTATGGATGAATTAAAGAAAAAACTGGCGTCAATCATCATTGAAAAATCGTTCCGCTACTCTCCTGAACAGCCATTTACCCTCGCTTCTGGCAAACAAAGCGACTATTATTTCAACTGCAAACCGACTACGCTAGATCCTGAGGGGATGAACCTTATCGGTGGGATCCTGTTTGCAATGGTGGAGGATGCGGACCTGACCGCTTGCGGCGGGCTAACCCTGGGTGCCGACCCTATTGCCATCGCGCTTAGCATGATATCCTTCCAAAAGGGTAAGCCGATAAAATCTTTCGTAGTCCGCAAGGAAGCTAAGGGGCATGGGACAAAGAGCGCTATTGAGGGCGGTGTGCAGACAGGCGAAAAGGTTTTGATTATTGACGATGTGATTACAACGGGTGGATCAACCATAATGGCCATTGAGCGGGCGCGGGAAGCGGGCTTGCTTGTGGCACAGGTGGTGGTTTTAATTGACCGTGAGGAAGGCGGCAAGGCCGAGATTGAGAAGCTGGGTGTTGAGGTGCGGGCCATGCTAACTCGTTCGGAAATAATGGATATCTACAAAGGGAAAAAAGGGCGGCCTTCTCCTTCGGATCTTTGATAGGTAGCACGGACGCATCGTTGGTGCCGGTAATCATAATTGAGGCTTGGTATATGTATGGTGAGCAGAATGAACGATAAATTTTTGTTGCAGACAGAAATCGTTGTTAGGTGTCTCAAGTGTGGCGTAAAAAACCGCATTGGCAGGGCAAATCTCCAAAAAAAAGCTCTTTGTGGCGTTTGCGGTGCTTCGCTGGAGGAAATCATTATTTCCTGTTTGTACTGCGGCAAAAAAAATCGCCTCGCCAAAAAAGATGAAATGTCCGTGCGCCAGCTAAAATGTGGCGCCTGCGGGAAACCACTGATAGATGATGACAAAATGGCCGAAAAGTGAGCTTTTGCCTGATTTTTTCCATGCGAGTAAATACTGACCGTCAGAGGGCAACATTGGGATAAAAGCAAGTGTTTTTAATATGATAACACCGATAAAAACCTCTCTGGAACCTCTATAAAGCCTTGACAATCGGAAAACCGCTATGTTACGCGCACACCCATTCATGCGCAGGTAAAACAATGGACATTGTTTTGCGTAATACAAAAAAAAGGAGATAGAAGGATGAAGGCAAAGATCCAATTTCTGTTCGGTGCTCTTCTTGCCGTCTTCGCAGTGGCGATAGCCGCTCCGCTTTTTGCTTCAGAAGCGGATTTGGTTATTCCCCCACTGACGGACTCGCAGAATCAGTTGCTGATGTTCGGGTTCCTAATTTGTTTTGTAGGAATGCTTTTTGGCGTTTACGAGTACATTAAGGTTAAAGGTCTGCCCGCCCACAAAACAATGTTGGATGTGGCGGAGGTTATATTCCAAACCTGTAAGACCTATCTGTTTCAGCAGGGCAAACTTTTGCTGATCCTTTTTGTGTTCATCGGCGCGTGTATCCTCTACTACTTCGGTTACCTGCAACACATGACAGCGGGGCATGTTGCCGCCATTTTGGGTTGGACTGTCGTCGGCATCCTCGGTTCCTACGGTGTCGCGTGGTTTGGTATCAGGATGAACACCCTTGCTAACTCCCGTATGGCTTTTGCTTCGCTTGAAGGTAAGCCAATGAAGTTGTTGGATATTCCGTTAAGAGCGGGTATGAGCATCGGTGTCATGTTAGTTGCTGTTGAACTTATCATGATGCTCATTATCTTTATTTTTATGCCACGGGAAATTGCCGGTGCTTGCTTTATTGGTTTTGCTATCGGAGAATCGCTTGGCGCGAGCGTTTTGCGCATCTGTGGCGGTATTTTCACCAAGATTGCTGATATCGGCTCCGACCTGATGAAGATCGTCTTTACCATCAAGGAAGATGATCCCCGCAACCCTGGTGTCATTGCGGATTGCACTGGCGACAACGCGGGCGATTCTGTTGGTCCGACCGCTGATGGTTTTGAAACCTACGGTGTTACGGGTGTTGCGTTAATCTCTTTTATTGTTCTCGCTTGTTTGCCGCAGTATCAAGCAGAGTTGCTCGTATGGATCTTTGTTATGCGTATCTTTATGATACTGACATCCATTGGATCTTACTTCATAAATAAGGGAATATCTAGCGCGATTTGGGGCAAGAAGTCTTCCGTAAATTTTGAAGCCTCCCTCACCTCGCTGGTTTGGATTACCTCCTTAGTTTCCATCGTTGTTACTTTTTTCATCAGCAAATTCTTGATAGGTGATCTTCCCAACAACCTTTGGCTTACCCTCTCAATCATCATTAGCTGTGGCACGCTTGCCGCCGCGCTGATTCCTGAATTGGTAAAGGCATTCACCAGTTCTAAGTCTGCGCATTGCCAAGAGGCGGTTACCGCCGCTCGTGAGGGTGGAGCGTCGTTGGATATTCTTTCCGGTTTTGTCGCAGGGAATATGAGTGCGTTTTGGATTGGCATGTCGCTATGCGTATTGATGGTGATTGCCTTTTTCACCAGCACCTTCGGGCTGGATTATTTCATGCGCTACTCTTCCATCTTTGCCTTTGGTTTGGTTGCCTTTGGTATGTTGGGAATGGGCCCTGTAACGATTGCCGTTGATAGCTACGGTCCTGTTACGGATAATGCGCAGTCCATCTATGAGCTTTCGCTTATTGAAAATGTTCCCAATGTTGAACAGGAAATTAAGAAGGACTTTGGTTTCTCCCCCCGCTTTGATATTGCCAAACACCAGTTGGAAGAGAACGACAGTTGCGGCAATACCTTCAAAGCAACAGCTAAGCCCGTGCTCATCGGCACCGCCGTTGTTGGTGCGACCACGATGATTTTCTCCCTTATCCTCCTTCTGGAAAAAGAGTTGGGAGTTAGCCCCGAAATGGTTTTGAACTTGCTAAACCCCTACACGATCTTTGGGTTTCTCTGCGGCGGCGCGGTAATTTATTGGTTTACTGGTGCTTCCACACAGGCGGTTGTTACGGGTGCCTACCGTGCGGTTCAATACATCAAGAACAACATTAAACTTGACGACAGCGCTTCGCTGGCGGCTTCAACGGAATCATCCAAAGAGGTAGTCAAGATCTGCACCATCTACGCTCAGAAGGGTATGTTTAACATTTTTATCGCCGTTTTCCTCTTCGCCTTGGCGTTTGCATTTTTATCCGCGCACTCGGTCCAAGCGGCTTCCTTCTTTGTTAGCTACCTCATCGCGATTGCATTCTTTGGTCTCTTCCAGGCGATTTTCATGGCAAATGCTGGTGGTTGCTGGGATAACGCCAAGAAGGTGGTGGAGGTTGATCTTAAAGAAAAAGGTACGCCGCTTCATGATGCCGCAGTTATCGGTGATACCGTTGGCGATCCCTTTAAAGACACCTCTTCAGTTTCGCTAAACCCGATAATCAAGTTCACAACGCTTTTTGGTCTCTTGGCGATGGAAATTGCTATTGCCCCCGATATGAAGGCTGCCGCCAGCTATGTTGGCGTTATCTTCCTGGCCATCGCGTTGATCTTCGTTTGGAGGTCGTTCTACTCCATGCGGATCCCTGTTGCAGACAAAAAGTAATCAACGGGAATTAGTAAATCCGTAGGGGGAGCCTTGAAAAAGGCTCCCCTTTATTTTTGGGGTGGTTTACATGGCACTGAAAGTCACAGAAATATTCTTTTCTTTGCAGGGAGAATCTTCATTCGCAGGTATGCCCTGCATCTTCGTGCGGCTAACGGGTTGTAATCTTTGCTGCCACTACTGCGATACGACCTACGCTTATAACGAAGGGGAGTTTTATCAGTCGGAGAGTATTCTGGAAAAAGTTCAGATTATAGCCCAAAAAAGCAATTGCTCTCTTGTAGAAATAACGGGCGGAGAGCCGCTTCTTCAGCAAGAAACTCCGCTACTAGTTGATGCTTTGTTAAGAAGCGGTTACACAGTTCTAGTGGAAACTAACGGGAGTCTGCCGCTGGATACCATAAGTGATGAATGCTATCGTATCGTTGATTTTAAGTGCCCTGATAGCGGGGAGGCTCATAAAAACGACTGGGGCAATATAGGCAAGCTAAGCGAGCGAGATGAAGTTAAGTTCGTTATATCTTCACGGAATGATTTTAATTTCGCCTGCGGGGTGGTAGAAAAAATCGCTAAGGAAAATGGCAGATTAACCAAAGCGCCTCTCTTTGCACCCAATCTCCATGCCGTAAGCCCTGAAACTCTTGCCGATTGGATCCTAACATCGCGGATTCGGGTAAGATTGCAACTACAACTACACAAAATTATCTGGCAAGATTCTCATGGAAAATAATTTGAATTACTACAGAGAGAAACTTGCCGAAGCCAATGGAAGACCCCTGCACAAGTGGGATGCTCTGCTTTTCGGCGTCGTTCCCGCTTTCGCGGGAATGATGGTCGGAAGCAAAGAGGTACAGTTGTGCAAGAGTCTTTCGCTACTATTGATTGAAGTGTGGGGTCGTGCAATGGTCCTGCGGAAAATTTCGATAGAGATAAAGTATAAATGAAAAAAGGCATCCCGAAGACCTCCGGGATGCCTGCATAATTTGTTTTTGGTTTATATAGCCTTCACATTAACCGCCGCAGGACCTTTGCCGCCCTTTTCAACATCAAAAGAAACTCTTTGTCCCTGCTCTAAATTCTTGAAGCCATCACCAACGATGGAGCTAAAATGTACAAAAACATCGCTACCATCCTCACTCTCAATAAAACCAAACCCCTTTTTCTCATTAAACCACTTAACCTTGCCTTCCACTACTGCTTCTCCTCCCATTGTTTTTTATGCCGTAGGAACGCAAAAACAAAAAAACACCAACCTTAAACCTAAGTTCAAGCGTTGATGAATGTAGTTTTTGCTAAAAATTTTTCCAACCTACGACCTATGTGCCGATTGTTTTCTCAGTGATAATCTCTGGATCGGCAACTGGGACACACCACTAACACAAAAGAAATGCACCCGCAACCTCTTTATTTAGGTAAATTACGCGTTAAATAACTTTTGAATTCCTCATAATCGGTAGCTATCCGCACCGCAACCCCTTGCTTCTGCGACAGATCGCGTAATGCTTGTGGAGATGTTGGGGTGATTCCACATGCCTTTTTTATCGCCTCGGGAAATTTGGCAGGATGTGCAGTCTCCAGAGCAACGCATAATGGCTCATCTCCAACCACTTGCAGATATTCTTCCAAGCCACACCATGCAACCGCACCATGCGGTTCAAGCAAAATTCCATATTTGTCATAAATCGCTTTTATCGTTGCCACCGTTTTCTCATCCGAAATGCTTACGGAGAATAAATTTTTCCGCATGGCAGAGATATCTGGCTGGCGATGAACGAAACCCTCCCTGTCAATTGTGCCACCATAGAGATCAAAGAATCGCGCTAAATTACTTGGATTACCAACATTCATCGCATTAGACAGGCAAGCCCGCGAAGGGGAAATGATCTGATAATGACCAGTTGCTAAAAAATGGGGGAATTCATCATTGCCGTTAACGGGCATGAGCAACCGTTTAACGGGTAATCCCATTCTACGCGCATATTCACATCCCAGAGCGTTGCCGAAATTTCCCGATGGTACCGAAAAAATAATTTTTTCGGTAGAATTAGCCAATTGGGCATAGGCGTAGATGTAGTAGATTATCTGTGGAATTATCCTGCCGAAGTTAATAGAATTTGCCGAATTGAGGTTATAATCTGCCAAATTCTCATCGGCGAAGGCTTGTTTAACCATCTGTTGGCAATCATCAAACTTGCCATCAACGCTTAATGCCTGAACATTATCTCCGATGGTATCAAGTTGCTTTTGTTGTAACTCACTGACTTCATCACGGGGGTAAAGTATCGTTACCGTAATCCCTTCAAGATGATGGAAGGCGCTACCGATAGCGCTTCCCGTATCCCCCGATGTCGCGACGAGGATGTTGAGGTGCCTATCATTAAGTAGCGACATCCAACGCGCCATCATTCTGGCAGCGAAATCCTTAAACGAAGCTGTAGGACCGCCATCCAATCGCATAATGTATTTGCGATCATAAACCCTTTCCATAGGGACGGCAAAATTATAGGATTCTTCAACAACCCGCTCTAGCTGCTTTACAGTAATTTCATCGGCAAGAAAAAGGTTGGCTACCAGTTTTGCGCTTTCGGAGTACGGCAATCCTTTGAGAGCCAAAACAGCATTCTGATCAAGACGAGGGATGGCATTGGGCATGAACAGCCCTTCATCGGGAGCCTGCCCCATTAGCAGTGCGGTCGCAAAGGAAACCGCTTTTGTGAATGGTTTTCTCCTTGCACTGGCAAGGATATTTCTGTTGGTGCTGTAATATTCTATTGGCAAGTTACCAATCCTCTGTTCTTAAGATGTAATTATCATCACCGCTTCAATTTCGATCAAGGCCCCCTTCGGCAAGGCAGAAACCTGTACTGTAGAACGAGCGGGATAAGGCTCATCAAAAAATCGCTCCATCAGGGAGTTAACTTGGGCAAAATGATTCATATCTAAAAGGAAAATCGTAACCTTGACGATGTTCTTTAGCGAACCGCCAGCAGCCTGTGCTACCGCGTCAATGTTGGCAAACACCTGTTCTGCCTGTTTTGTAAATCCTTCTACCAACAACCCCGATTGCGGTTCCAGCCCTATTTGCCCTGCAAAAAAAACGGTATTTCCTTTAGCGCTAATTGCCTGCGAGTATGCTCCTATCGGCTTGGGGGCAAGTTCTGTGTAAACAGCCTTCATTGTTTTTTCCTTTCAGGTGCTATTTTATTTCCCAATAGCCAAAGAAATGCCATTGAAGATCTACCTAATAAAGCGAAAAAGGTTGTGGCGAACAGCCTCTAACGCGAGTTTGCTGTCCACTAACGAATAATAGATTGTAACCTTTTGTTCGCCCTTTTCCCTCTGATGTTCTTCCTTAAGCAAACCCTTTTCGCGGAGATAGCGGAGGGCATTGCGATAGTTCGCGTTAGAGAGGGACTCTGCTCGGCGTATTTCCCCTTTTTTATGGAGCATACTGCCAAAGCGCATCATCCTTCTCACAAAATCTTTTTCCCGAAGAGGTTTTTTGCGGAGCAAAGAGAGAGAACGCACGGTCACCCAGTATGACTCTATGTAGTTTCTTGTTAGGGCGGCAAATCTCTCCAGAATTTTTCTACCAGCTCCTCTAGTTGTTATACGAACATCGTCGCCAACAGCAATAACATCTATCCTGTTCTGCTTCTTTAGGAAGTCCATAATTGCCCCAATTTCATCGAAATCACTGATGGAATCGTCAAAGATGAATTCATGGCGGAACAACTTCTTCAGGTAGGAATAGTCTTGTAATATGTTCTTAAGTGAAACTTCGTTGTCGTCATGCTGTAAGACGGTAAGTGCAAAAAAAGAAATAGGGACGAAGAAGTGCAAGATGTTATTTTTATAGTACTCAATCGCTAACCTTTTTTCATCTTCCAAAGAATAGACTATTTCCAGGGAATCATCCTCGTCATCCACAATTTTCTCAATGTATCTAGCCTCTGCAAATTTAAGGATGGTGTTTTTTATTGTTTTTTCTTCACTTAATAATGTCTCCGCCATTCGCATGCCAGAAAACTTCAGATAATCCTTAAAGTTGCTAATGCAATCCCACAAATCGTCGTGGGATATTCCCCTGTAATCGTGGGAAAGCAACGCGGAAGCAACAAGAGAAAAGGGAGTCACCACCGAAACTGCAGAAATTCTTAAAACAACCTCGTAGCCTATCTTGCGATAAAGCGCGCGGCGCTCATTCTCTGACAAATTCTCAAAACTGACAGGCAGGGAAGCGAAGTAACTTTTGAGCGTTATAGCCTCTCCCACATTGACATAAACCTGGCCAAAACGGCGGCGTAGAATTCCTCCCGACTTAATTATATCTGTGGCTTTTTCCGTCTGCTTTTCCCCTCCACTCAACTCCTGCAAATAGGATTGCTCCTCAACTATTCTATCATAGCCCAGGTAAACAGGAATCAAGGCTAAATCATCAATCGCGCCCTCTTGAAAGGCCTGTATTAACATGGAAAGGATACCATATTTAGGCATTACCATTTTTCCCGTTCTGCTTCTGCCACCTTCAATGAAAAACTCCAAGGGAATCCCTTCTTCCATGAGCTTTTTCATGTAGAGGTAAAAAACCTCGCGGTAGAGATCATCGCCTTGAAACGAGCGGCGCAGAAAGAAAGCTCCACAGCGGCGGAAAATTGGTCCCATAGGCCAAAACTGCATATTTGCCCCCGCGGCAATGAAAGGCAGGGGGAGGTTTTGGTGATAAAGAACATAGGAGAGGAGCAGATAATCAATGTGGCTACGGTGGCAGGGGATAACGATGAAAGGCATTTCTTTGGCAATTGCGCGGATCTTATCCATTCCTGGCTTATCAATCACCAGACCATCGTAAATGTTGTTCCAGAGCAATCCTAACACCATGTCGAAAAACGATATGTAGATATCGTCGTAGCCCGCGGCGATTTCTTGTAATTTCTTACGCGCCTTTTTGGTGAGATTCGCTCGCCTCTTTGCATCCCCTTGCGCCATCTGCTCGAGGAATCTGAGAAGCTGAGGATCGTCCAATATGGAATTGACGATTTCTTTTGTCGATTTTAGCGTCGGGCCGATTATCGCCATTTTTTCTTTATCAATGGCGGTGATTAAGTCGTTGGTGAATTCCGTTAATAATTTGTCGGTAGGCATATTGTGGCTGGCAAGATATGGGGAAAAGGCAACCTCTTCACCTGCCATAACAATAACCCGCCTGGCGTACCTGACAAAAGTTATGAGGCGACGAAAAGAGCCAGTATATTCGGTCTGTCCTAACACAATACTGAAAAGATTTTCTTCTTCCTTCTCTCTTCTCCTCCCGTAAGCAACAAGGAGAGGAACAATGATAACTTCTTTGCCCGTGTTTGTCACCGCAATGAGTTGTCGTAGGGCACTTTCCGTATAACGATTCGCGGTATGGCCCGATGAGCCTAGATAAAAAAGCGCACTTTTTCCCCGCTCAATGTTCTGGCGTAAAACGGTATTTCTCCCCCTTGGCGTGGATGGGGAAAAAATCCGTCGGAACCAAGCCCAAAGGAGTTTCAGTAGTTCTGAAAAGCTGTACAGCACTGCCGTGTTCACCCCATGGGCATATGCTGGCAAGGGGAGTTTAGCATTTTTAAGCAATTCATGAACCGCCAAGGCATCCAGCGCACTGGGGTGTTTGATTGCATAGACCACCACCCCCTTGACTTCAGCTTCGCGGATTTTTTGCACGGTAACAGGGTCTATAACCAGTCCGGACAAGACCGTCTTCACCAAAAGCTTGGTCCAGTAATTATATGCGTAAAAACTATGGGAGTTATGGGTATCATTTTTGGGTTTCATTTTATTTATCCTTGTTCGTCGCTGTTGTTAAACGAGGTGGCACCTAGACATCCCTAGCTGGTAGTATATCGGCAAAATTATCCCACATATACTCTTCGACCAAGCCTCTTATTTCTTTAGCGGAAGAAAGATGTATAACCCGTGCGAAGAGGGCGTCGGCTTCTTGTAGCGACGCCCTGCGGATAATTTTTTTCACCCGCGGTATTGCCAAGGGATACATGCTTAACTCATCTATGCGCAAAGCAAGTAAAATCAAGGTATTTAATGGGTCTCCGGCCATTTCACCGCACATCGCCACCCGAATATTAGCCTTGTGCCCCGCGATAACAACGGTTCTGATGAGCCTGAGTACTGCGGGGTGCAACGGCTCATAAAGATAGTGTACATGCTCATTTATTCTATCAATCGCAAGGGCATATTGGATCAAATCATTAGTGCCAATAGAGAAAAAATCAACCTCGTGGGCAAGTTCATCCGCCATTACTACCGCTGAGGGCACCTCAATCATAATTCCGATATCAATATCCTGCGGAATCACTACTCCTTGGGACAGTATTTCCGTTTTTACTCCGTTCAAAATTTTTTTCGTTTCACGAATTTCTTCAACCCCGGAAATCATGGGAAATAGTATTCGTGTTGTTCCCCTATGCGCCGCGCCGAGTATCGCTCGTAGTTGTTCTTTAAAAATTTCTTTTTCCTTAAGGCAGAAGCGAATTGCTCTCAATCCCATTTGGGGGTTCATCTCTTTTGCAAGCTTGGGATCCGAAAAAAATTTATCCCCACCGAGGTCGAAAGTTCTTATCGTTGCCCATTCCAAGGGGGGAACTCCAATAACGCTTTCATAGTTGATACGGTGTTCTTCTTGGCTGGCGAGACTGTGCCTGTTAATGTACAAAAACTCTGTGCGATACAAGCCTATTCCTTCCGCACCGTGTTCTATCGCTGAAGGGATCTCCTCGGCAAATTCAATGTTGCAACCGATTTGCATCCGATAGCCATCGACAGTTATCGCTGGTTGTTTTGCCGAGACGAGCATTTCGCTACGGGCGATGAGATAATCACGCCTCCTGGCCTCATATCGGCGGATCAACTCGGGGGAAGGATTAACGATAACCAAGCCCGCAGTGCCATCAACAATAACGGTGTCGTTTGTGCGGATTGCCTGTGAAATTTTTTCCATTCCCACAACCGCAGGAATCTCCAAAGAGCGGGCAACTATTGTTGTGTGTGAGGTTGATGAACCCATGTCGGTTACAAAACCTTGCACGCGGTCTATTTTCATCTGTGCGGTATCGGCGGGGGAAAGATCGCGAGCAACGATGATCACGGGTGATTCTCCCTCTGGTAGGTGGTGTTGTTTCTCGCCCGCAAGATTCCAAATTATTCGTTTGCCAATATCTTGAACATCGCTTATTCGCGAACGAATATAATCGTTATCCAATTTAGAAAATATTTCCGCATAGGCATCTACCGTCATCCCTACCGCCCACTCTGCATTGACCCGTTCATTTCTGATGTTTTGCGTGGTGCGCTCAACAAAGGATTCATCCCGCAACATCGCCGCATACATCTCCAGAATGTAGATGGGATCCTTGACTTCAAAGCCCAAAAGGTTGGTTTTTATTACTTCTATCTGCTCAATGGATTTCGCGATTGCCTGTTTTAATCTTTCAATTTCATTCTTTATTTGGGTATCATCAGCAAGGTTATAATACGCTGCCCGCGCTTCCATCTGAGCAAAAAGAAAAGCCTTTCCAATTGCGATTCCTGGAGAAACGCCGAGCCCTTTAAAAACCGTATCGTCGTAAATTTTGTCAGCCATTAAACTTACCTATTCCTCACCGAACTTATCGTCCGCCATTGTTTGCAATTCCTCAAACAAGCCCTTTGCATCGGAGCCATCTATTTCCACCGTAACAATACTGCCCAGGGGGCATGATAGCGTTAAGAGATCAATAAGGTTTTTGGCGTTTGCCTGCCGCTCTTTCGTGCGAAAAAACACCGAGGAAGCGTATTTATTCGTTACCGCTACTATTCTTGCCGCCACCCTGGCATGTATTCCTAGCATGTTTTTTATCTGCAATTCTCTTTCAATACGCATTGCTATTAACCTTCATTTCTGAACACCCGTTGAGGAGACTAACCTAAAAAAGGATAATTGGTAACGAAAATGTTTATCCTGACCTTTTTAGATCCTTCCTCTTTTATCTTGACAGTCCTTGGCGGGGATAATTAGGGCGAGAACACCTTCAGGATGCGAAGGGGAGGGGTGGGGAGAAAATCGGACTGCCGCTAACGGCAATCGAAGGTGGCGACGAAAACTACCATTATAGCATAACCTTTATCCTTTTGAAGAACGGATACTAGCTCTCGATGACGGCAAAAAAATCGTTAGTAATCTCAATCATTATCCACTTTTTGTTGGTCGTTGCCGTTTCATCTGTTGCGAAATTTGCGCCCCCACAAAAAAACAGATTCAACGAATATCTCGTTGTAAATTTCACGATAATCCCGACACCGGGGCGCAAAAATACGGTTAATGATAGAAAGCATCAAATAACTATCACCGCCCCAGCTACAACAGTCGCAGGACTCACCCCGCAAAAAGCTCGGCAAGATCCTACACCCGAGCAAGGAGTAAATCCGTTGTTGCCCGCTGAAGCGCAAGAGAACGAACAATACAGTTCCCGCTATGCCGGAGAAAACCTCCTCTACATTCAAAGGAGCATTTTTCAAAACTTGCGCTATCCCGAAATGGCAAGACGCAGGGGATGGCAAGGAACGGCAATAGTCAGCTTTATCGTTGAAAAAGATGGTTCGGTTTCCAACATTAGGGTTCGCCAAACATCAGGCGTTGGAGTTTTGGACAAGAACGCGGTAGAAACGATAGTGGCGAGTGCTCCGTTTCCTCAACCGCTCGTGCCCGCACGGCTCATCGTTCCCATTACATATTCGCTTATTTGAAAATTCCTGCATATTTTCAGAAATGTCCTAAAAGAAACAAGCACGCTATCTTGATAACCCATTCCTCATAGTTATGGCATGATATCTCTTATGCCATAGGAGACCCTGTATGTTTGTACTCTGGTATTAGGTTGGTGAAGTTGTTAAGATGGTAGGAGAGCATTAGAGCTTGTAGAACCGCACGGTTTGATTTTACATTGTCATTCCGCGAAAGCGGTAACCGCAAAAACAAAATACAATAGCACCATGCGTCAAGAAAATATTGAATTTGTTATGTTTTATATTTAATTGCGCACCGCGCCGTAGCGCCATTGCCAGCAAAACACCAGTTGTGCAAAAGTTTTATAACTTTACTTTCCACCTGTTTTTTGACAGTGGCCCCGGCGGTGGGTTAACTCAAAGGGGAAAAATCACTTCGTTCAAAAAATGGGATGACAACCTTCTTTTGCTGCTACAGCAATTGCCAATTACATCAGTAATCACAACGGAGCCGTTGAAAGAAGGGTAACCACTTAACAACAGCGTAGTTAAAGATTACCCCAAAGGTAAAAGCCCTAATTCTTCTAAAGGAGATTGAGCATGTCTGTTAAAAGAATTTCCGATAGTTCCATAACCGTTATCCAGCAAATGATGCCTACCGATTCTAATCTAGCCGGAAACATCCACGGAGGAACAATTATGAAGCTGGTGGATAACACTGCTGGCATTGTTGCATCTCGCCATTCCAGCAAGAATAGTGTTACGGCTTCCATCGATCGTATCGACTTTCACTCCCCCGTTTATGTCGGCGACTTGTTAAAAATCCATGCGAGCATCAACTATGTCGGCAAAAAATCCATGGAAATTGGTGCTAGGGTGGAAGCGGAGGATCCTTTGACGGGCGAAGTTCGCCATACCGCTTCGGCTTATTTGACCTTTGTTTCCTTGGATAAGGCGGGTAAGGCGTTGCCGATACCAGAAATTGCTCTGGAATCGGAAACCGAAGAACGGCGCCAACGCGAGGCTCTGGCGCGACGGGCAGCACGGCTGAGAGTAAAAAACTGTGAAATCAAAGGAATTTGTGAGTTATAAAACTCCTTGAAGTTTTGTCATGGAAGAAACAACAATTGAACCAATAATAAAAGAGTATTGCGAACATGTTGCCCCAAATGACTCCTGCGATTAGGGTCCTTCCTGCTGGGGCTCAAAGATGAGTGAGGCAAAACGACAAGCTACTCCGCAAAGGAAATCAATGCCGCATCTAAGGCTAAGCTACGACTAGGTTGAGTTATCTTGCAAGCCTCATACAATGGGCTGTGCAGAGAGATTTGTTCATCAAGAAGAGCACCAAAACAGCACCGTAGGCTGTTTTAGCGGCGTTTGGTAGGACATACGCGCTTTAGATAAAGCGAGCCAACGACACCAGAAATTAACGAGCCGCCCAGAATTCCCAGACGATCGAGTCCGACATATTCCATTCCGCCTTGTCCTGCCGCTAGGGAGGCAATAAAAAGGCTCATCGTAAAACCCGTGCCGCAGATGATGCTAATGCCATATACTTGCCGCCATTGAAGTCCTTTGCCGAGGCGGGCAATGCGCAACTTGACGGCCACCCAGGTAAAACCCAGAATTCCCAACGGCTTGCCAATGAATAACCCCAGCATGATACCTAATGGAACATGATGCCAGAAACTAGCATAGTGCATATCGGCAAAAGATATACCCGTGTTGACAAAGGCAAAAAGCGGCAGGATGCCGAAGGCTACCCAGGGGTGTAAATCGTGGATCAGACGATGCAGAGGAGCTTCTTCGTCGGGCAAGGTATCCGTGCTTGTAGAGGATCGTTTTTTTAGCGGGATCATCAGTGCCAGAATAACCCCTGTTAGCGTGGCATGAATACCCGATTCTAAAACCGCCACCCACAAAGGAACACCAAGCACAAAATAGGGAGCCAACCGCCGCACCCCCATGCGGTTGATAAGAAATAGTGCCGCAATGAATATCGCGGCAACCACCATTGCGGTAAACGAAAGGTGCGGTGTGTAAAAAATGGCGATAATTATTATCGCTCCGATATCGTCGAATATCGCTACCGAAAGCAAAAAAACCTTCAGCGCCGAAGGGACCCGCTTTCCTAAAAGGGCGATTATCCCCATGGCAAATGCGATGTCCGTTGCCGTGGGGATAGCCCATCCGGGAATAGCTTTTGCGTCATGATAATTCATGGCAAAGTAAATTCCTGCAGGAACAAGCATTCCCCCTATGGCGGCAATGGCGGGGAAAATCGCCCGCTTAAAGGAAGAAAGATGTCCTTCCACAAGCTCTCTCTTTAACTCCAAGCCCACGAGTAAGAAAAAAATCGCCATGAGGCCGTCGTTGATCCAGAGGAGTAAAGGCTTCTCCAAAGAAAAATGCCCCAATGCCACGCTAAACTGCGTTTCTCTCAGGGAAGCATAATGGCTTTCAAGGGGCGAATTGGCGAAGAACAGTCCCAGAAGGGCCGCGGCAAACAGGGTGATTCCCCCCGCTGCCTCCATGTACATAAAGTTATGTAATGCAGAAAAGGACAGGGTAATTTTTGTTTTTAGTCGTCGGTAAGGAGAAAGTTTCATCGTCTTTGTTTCACCACGAGGTTACTGTCGCCTGTAGCGGCGTAATTGTCCAGCAAATTCGCAAATGATGACGGTACCAGAGAAACAAGTAACGACCGGAGTAGTCGCCAAGGGGAATCTATAGAGGAAACAAAAATGTTGATATTGTTAGTGTTCTGCCCTGCGGTAATGCCACAGGGCAGAAAAGTTTTTAGCTAAAACTCCAACGCGACCTCAGCAAAGGGACCACTAGCCTTCATATCCGTGCTAACGCTAACACCAGCGAGATCGCTGGCATCTACCTTAATCGAATCATAACGGTAGCCCAAACTCAATTTTAGCAACGGAAAAGCTGGCACTAAAACCTTCAGCCTAGCAACTCCGCTAACAACATGGTTGCTCCCGGCAACAATTCCCCGTCCTTCAGTCTCCAGAGCTATAATATCAATGACGGGAGGAGCTATCTTTAACCGCGCATAGAGCATAGGAACGGGAATGATTGTTCTAATGCCCCTCTTGAGATTTCCTTGGGTGATTTCAGTCTCCAAATCATAGAACCGCGCATTTAGTCCCAGTTCTGCATCCATGATACCCATGGTGGCAGTGTTTAACAGAGGGATGCCATAAAAAAACGCCACATCGTAGTGGTTCAGCACCAATTTAGAGTCAAACCACTGATTTGCTTGGAACTGGGTATCACCGAATGTAAAATTATGGGAAAGTGTACCGGAACCAGAAAACCCTGCAGGGGTGTACATGAAGTATAAACCTGGGAGAATTGGCAGATTTACCCTTGCACTGACATAAGGATTCAATTGTTGGTCCAACTTTAATCCATTTTTTGCGTCTAGCGTATCACCTTTATAGCAAATGTTACCATCCAGCGATTGTTGCCAAACACCCGCCGCAACATCAACATCAAGCAACGCCAGGGCATTGCCAAAAGATAACCCCACAAAACTTGCCACTAAAACCAACTTCACTGCTACTTTCCGCATTCTTACCTCCTTCTCCTGCTGTTTTTCCGCCGATGCGCCCCCCGCTACCATATCAGACCCTTAATAGCTACATTTTACTCATTAATGCCTGTTATCATTGTGTCTGGGAAGAAACTGATGGCACCAAAAAACATGAAGGGGTAAAACGGGTACCGCTAGCATACCCGCTTTGATAGTAACGATACTAGCGCCCCGATTGGAAGTTATCTCGATAGAGTTCACGAGCGATGATCATGCGGCGCACCTCGGAAGTGCCAGCGCCTATCTCCCAAAGTTTCTGATCGAGGAAGTGTCTGCTTATGGCGTATTCCGTGCAATATCCATAACCACCGTGTATTTGTATAGCGTCTAGGGCGATCTTTGTTCCCATTTCTCCGCAGAAAAGCAGGGAAGCCGCCGCCATTCTATCAAGATCCGTCCCCTTGCCGCCGCTCTTATTTGTTAGCGAATCGCAGAATGATGCTGCGCTGTAGGCAAGCCATTTAGAGGCAAGGTAGCCCGTGTACATGTCGGCTATCTTTTCCTGAATGCTCTGAAATTCCGCGATGGGCTTTTTGAACTGCACCCTTTCTTTAGCATACTTGATGGATAGTTCCAGGCAAGAGCGTTGCGAGCCCAGCGTACATCCCGAAAGCGTGATTCGCTCGGTACACAGCCCACTGGTTAATACCGCAACCCCTTTATTAAGCCCACCAACCAAATTCTCTTCAGGAAGCTCCATATCCTCAAAGGTTACGAGTCCTGTCGGAGAAGTGCGCATGCCCCACTTTTTAATTTTTTCACACTTGTAGCCCTTATCTTTGTACTTATCGATTTCAAAGAAGAAGGTAGAAATACCCTTCGGCCCGGCATTGGGATCGGTTTTGGCATAGAAAACCATAAATTGTGCCACAGGTGCGTTGGTAATGAATATCTTGCTACCGTTGATGATATATCGATCGCCCTTCTTTTCCGCCTTGGTCGTCATTGACATCGCATCGGAGCCAGCATTAGGTTCGGTGATTCCCAAGCATCCGATCCACTCGCCCGAACAAGCTTTGGGAAGTACGGAGATTCTTTGTGCTTCGGTGGCATTTCTGCGGAAATTATCAAAGCAAAGAGTTTGACTAGCACCGACTGTCATGGAAAGCGCGTTACTCACACGAGCGATATTTTCATACGCAATGAGCGTTTCCACATAGCCCATCCCCGCGCCGCCATGCTTTTCCTCAAAAACAATTCCGTTAATGCCTAGATTGGCGGTTTCTTTGAAGAGCGTCGAGGGCATCTCATCAGCCTCGTAGGCATGTTCCATCTGCGGTTCCAACCAAGATGTTGCCCATCGATAAACACTTTCCTCCAACATTTTTTGTTCTTCGGAAAAATTGAAATTTAACGACATATACTTCCTCCTTTTTCGGTTATCGTTTCCCCGACGGAAAAGAGGGTAAAAAAACCTTTTTTTCCGCCAATGGATTTTACTCCTATATGGTAAAGCGCCACGCACAGAACCATTCTTTTGGATGCTCATCTGGCGGGCAGGCGATACACTGTGTCTTGATGCGGGAATCTATCGTGCTGGCAAAAGTGCGGTATTCCACCACACCTCCCGATTTGCAGGGATAATCCTCCATACCCTTTCTCTTACGGGCCGATTGTACCCGACAATCGTTCATTTGAAAAACGATGCTGTTGGGTGATTCATCAATGATGGATTGCTTGTTGATATTCGCGTAGAGGCGGAAATTAAGTGCCCTCTTTAACCCTTCCAATCCTGAATTATCACCAAGTTGGAGAAAATTTTTAATCGCTTGTGCTTCAAATGGGGAAAAACGCACCCAGCAAGAGTCGTTGCACCTCTTAGCATCGAACATCCCCAGCTCTTCTTCCACCGCTTGGAACCAAACACCATCGTTGGCAAGCCAATTAACGCAAACGCCATCAAGTAAAGCCTTTAATTCCTCCGCTGACAAAGCGGCTAATGGCTTGGGTACTCCCTGGGACATTTCAAAGCCCAAAATCTTTCCCAAGCGCTCCATTTGTATTCCGTAGCTACGGGTTGCCGCCCGCGAATATACCGCCAAAGCCTTTTCCATTCCTAACTGCCTTTCAACCTCGGCAAACCAAAGGCCATGATGAATAATGATTCGTTGAAACATATCCACCACCAAACTTGCCATCGCTTGCGGGGAAAGGTCCTGAATTGTTTTGGGTTGATCCATAAAGAAGGGGCTCCTCACTGGTAGTTTTGTTGAAAAAATAGGGGAACCCCCTTCAAAGGGCTCCCCGGTGGTGATGTTATTTTCCTGATTGATAACCGTCTTCCCAATCATATCCCCAAATGGAGGAGTGCATGGGAATCTTGTACTTTCTCCGTTCTTCATAGGCAGGATAACGGCGGTTGTTGAGCATGGAAACGGGGAAGTTGGGAGCAAGCAAGCCATGCTTGCGGGCCTCTTGTTCCAACCATTCTCTGTCGTCGGGATGCGCGATGGAAATTAATGCGGAGGCCCTTTCATAGCCGGAAAGCCCCCGAAGGTTCACAATTCCGTATTCTGTGCAGACATAGTTCGCAAGCTGTGCGGGTACATCCACCGTTGAACCTTCTGGCAAGAAGGGAACAATGCGTGAAGTCTGGTGCTTGCTGCGTGAAGTCATTGAGGCAACACCGCGGCCACCTCGGGATTGGGCGCAGAAGGAAACAAACTGGAAGAAGCCACCAGAACTGGAAATGGGACGTTTTTCATAAAATCCCGTACAAATTTGTCCGAGCAAATCCACCGCCACCGCGTTGTTAATCGCGATCATATTGTCAATGCGGGTAAGGTTGTGCAAATTGTTGGTGTAATCAATGTCATAAACGGCCATCGCTTGGTTGTGATGAATCGTGTCGTAATACCATTTTACATCCACCGGGAAGGCAAAGGTATAAACGCTCTTGCCGCGATCTATGGGTTTGTAAGCGTTGGTAACCTGTCCCGATTCAATGAGCTTGATCAAGCCATAGTTAAGCATTTCGGTGTGAACACCCAAATCCTTAAATCCCGCATCCGCCATCGCCGAGACACAAGCCGAAGGAAGTGCGCCAATGCCGAGTTGAACAACATCGCGATCCCGCATGATGGACATGACATGCTTGGCGATCTCTTTTTCCACGGGCTTTGGTTCAATTCCCTTTTCGTTAACCTGTGGCCATTTGTATTTTTCGCAATCCACCTCAACCCAGTAATCTACCTCGTCAAGATGAATGGTGTTGAACCTGCCGCCCTCCGCCCAAGGGTAGTCGGAACGAACCTCAAAGACTATCTTTTTGGCGGTTTGTCGAAAAATATTAGCGTTGTTGGTTCCGTATGACATATTGAAATAGCCGTGAGCATCGGGAGCCGTTGCGGCATTGAACCACCAATCCATGGCTCGCTTTTCTTTCTGTGCGTGGGTAAAGCGATAGTGATGAGCCCACATTCCGTATGCCCAACCCCACTGTGCCCAGTCCGAAACATTGTTGGTATCGCGAGCCTTACGATTCCACGGAAAGAAGAAAAAGTCATGAAGGCAATGATACTTTTGCAATGGGTCAATTTCTTGCAACTCGTGATGCGGATAAAACATCGCATAGAGCCAGAACTCAATGTCCCTCAATTGGCCAGGTCCTGGTCCTAGCCGCTTGGCGACAGCCTCCGTACAGACTGTGGAATCTCCACCCGTTGTGCCGTGGTTAATCCAATCGCCAGATTTTACCATGTCGGCAATTTGTTCGGCTGTCCTCTTCTTGTCTCTGATCTTTTGTTGAATGGGTGTTGTCATACACTTTCTCTCCTTTTTATTTTTTCCTTCCCCCTAATAGCGTCCGCACTAAAACGCAACAATGGCACGAGCATCAGAGAGGAAAACTGTCGATGAGAAAAAGAAAGAAACGAAATAAAAGCCAGCGTACCTTGGCATATCTCTCCCCGAAGAAACCCTCCCGCGCTCTATTACCAACAAGTGCGAGCAGACCGTACCACAGCAAAAACCTTTTTTCAATGAGGGCGGTAAAAAACAGCGGATTGGTAACCCTATCATTATATTTCTTTGAATCTTATCC
>JAIPED010000072.1 GCA_021737325.1 Deltaproteobacteria bacterium | reverse complement strand
CCCAAATACCACAGACCATCGATAATTTTGCCATGACTTCTTTGCCTCATGTCTCCCCCCTTTAATCAAAAACCGTTATTTGAGCATTATTCCTTAATCTCGTTAGCAATCTGTGGAAATTTTCCGCTCGCTTCTGCTCGGCGATGAACCTGCGGATGTTTTCACGCACTTCCGTATCCAGCGGTCTTGGTTGCGGTGGGCGTTTATCCAGCACTTGGATGATATGAAAGCCCGCGGCAGTTTCCACCATCTTACCGAAAGCACCAACATCACTACTAAGAATAGCGGCGGCAAATTCTTTGTTCAAGGATTCACGAACCAGATAACCTAAATCACCCCCTTGGCTTCTTGAAGGGCAATCGGAAAAATTGGCGGCAAGTGTGGCGAAATCACCCCCAGCGAGCAACTTTTTCTGAATATCATGGGCAAGATTCTTTTTGGCTATTCGCTGCTCGCGGGTGTCCGCGGGAGAAATGGCAATAAGTATTTGGCGGATCCTTACCATTTCAGGAGTCATTATTGCCTTTTTATTTTTTTCGTAAAAGTCTGCAATTTCCGCGGCGGTTATTTTAATGGGGCTTTCCTTCTCCACCATGACCGCAACCTTGAGACTAAAAATAATATCACGGCGAAAATCCTGATAGGCAACCCCGCGCTCCTTGAGAAGCCCCGCGAGCGACATTCCTGCGGGCAACCTTTGGGCTATTTTGTCCATCTGTCTATCAACAGCGGCCGTAGGCACGATGATATTCTGCCGTCCCAATTCCTCTTCCAGGAGGGTACGGGCGATAAAATCGTTGATCAAGCGAGATCTGATTTCTGCTAGTTGTGCGCTTGTCGGCCGTTGTTTGTCGCTCTTGCTGGCAATGGCAGACAATTGAGATGACAACTCGCTCGCTAAAAACCGTTTGTCATTTACCTCAACGACAACACCAGCACTGGCGGATTCCGTTTTGGGAGCGAATATCGGGACAATTTTTTTTATCGGCGAGGCGGGATTGGCAATGGGACCTTTGGGCACTAGAACGCCCGCATCCTCTTGAGAGCAGGCGATAAGAAGTAGCAGTAAAACGATTACCAACAAAATCTTGTTCATCAATATTAGTCCTCTTGGCCGATTTTTGAAACTTCCCCGATAACAATAGCTATCTGCGTAGCTCCCTTATATTTGTATCATCTTTGTTGCCTTTACCGAAATTGCATACATGGCAAAGCGTTTGGAAGTTATCTAATTCATCCTTCCCACCTTTCGAACGGGGAACTATGTGATCCACATGCAAGATAACATCGTTGTCGGCAGTTCTCCCACAGGAAACACATCTCCATTTATCCCTTTGAAAAACCTGCCACCTCAGCGCAGGCATCACCTTCATACCTTGTTCCGCCAATTGTTTGATTTTTAATAGCTCTTCCTCAGAGGGCCGCTTTGTTTCCTCTTCTTGCTTCCCCGTCAATTCTTCCTCTTTTTCTTCATTTCTTATCAGCCAGTCGTTCAACTTTTCGACCAAGTGCTCAAAGCGATTGTTTTCACCTTTTGCAAGCTGGATGTATGAGTCGTAAACAGGATAAAAACTCACAAAGGCATCTACGATATCAGCCAAAGAATAATAAAAGGGATCTTCTGCAGTAATTGGATAGCGAAAAATGCCAGAACTAAAAAAATCCAGATCGTAAATTTTATTTTCTATAATAAAATCGTAGTGTTGCTTATAGGTTGAGATTGGCTTGCAAGAATCACCATAGCTAACATACGGCCTCATATAGCTTTCATGGCACAGGCGCTGGATTAAAGGCTCGTATTCCGCGTTAAACCTAAAGAACTTCTCAAAAGAGCTGTCGGACAACTTTATAGACCAATTCCTACATTGCAGTGTCATTCCTTCAGCGGTGAGTTGAAAGCCGAACAAGAACGGAACAATTTGCACTATTTTACTATCTTTTCTCTTTAATCCTTTCCACCTGCCATCTCTTGCCCTCTTCCCACCCAAAGCTACACTAGCTGCACCGTACAGAAGCTGGAGTTCATTGTCTCTGTTTGTTCTAAAATGTGGGGAGTAGAAAACTATCGAATCTTCCATAACATCAATCTGATACACCTCGCTGGCCTTCGCTAGCGCCTCGTTTAAGAGGGCATGAAGCCTCGGCAATACGGAAAACCTTAGCGCATCGGCTCTAAGCCTCGGATCATCAACCTGAAATAAGTTCTTATCGCTTTCATCAAACCTAATATCGGGGAATTGCTTTCTCATATCTCTTTCAGTGTTTGCTTAGCGCTTGGCTTTTGCAAAGCGAAATTTGGAGGCAACAGTGTCCATGCTCTAGCGGGTATGGATATTCCCGCTGGGGCGATTATCTCCCAGCGGGAATAAAAATTTTATAACGGGATATTGTTATGCTTTTTCTTTAGTTTTTTGACTGTCTTGTTTTTATAAACATCCAGAAGCACCGCAAGGCGCATGCGCGTTTCTCGTGGCGCTAGAATTTCTTCAATGATGCCCATATTGGCGGCAAAGTAGGGGTTGTTAAACTGGGCTTCGTATGCCGCAATTAACTCGGCGCGTTGAGCTTCAGGGTTCGCTGCGGAGGCAATCTCCTTGCGATAAATAATGTTACAAGCGCCTTCCGCCCCCATAACCGCAATCTCCGCCGAGGGCCAGGCCATTACATAATCGGCACCAAGGTATTTGGAACACATGCCGATATAGGCCCCGCCATAATCCTTACGGGTAACAACCGTTATCTTCGGAACCGTTGCCTCTGAATAGGCATGGAGTAGCTTGGCGCCATGGGAGATGATCCCCGACCATTCCTGCTGCGTTCCCGGCATATAACCAGGCACATCGGCAAAGGTTACTATCGGAATGTTAAAGGCATCACAAAAACGGATAAAACGAGAAGCCTTGTCGGAAGCGTTGACATCTAAAACACCCGCGCCAAACTTGGGATTGTTGGCAATCACCCCTACGGGGGAACCGTTGATGCGGATAAAGGCAACTATAATGTTTCTCGCCCACAATTCGTGGCACTCCCAAACGCAACCATCATCGGCAATTGCCTCAACGACCTTGCGCATATCGTAACCACGGGAGGATTTATCGGGGATGATGGTATCCAGCTCGGGGCATTGACGCAACACACTGTCATTTGTTTTCATGGTTGGTAGCGGGCTATGGCAACTATCGGGTAAAAACGAGAGCAGGGTTTTAATTTTCTCCAAACAGTCGGTGTCATTTTCCGTAGCAAAGTGGCACACGCCGCTCTTTGTCGCATGGGCAATCGCACCGCCAAGCTCTTCATGGCTGACCTCTTCGCCAATGACGGCTTTAATCACCTCAGGTCCTGTGATGTACATGTAGCTGGTGTTTTTAACCATAAACACCCAATCGGTAAGCGCGGGCGAATAAACCGCGCCGCCAGCGGTTGGCCCCATTATCGCCGTTATTTGTGGGATATATCCTGAAGCCATGGTGTTGCGGTAAAAAATGCCCCCGTAACCATCCAGCGCGGGAATTCCTTCTTGAATGCGCGCTCCACCAGAATCGTTAAAGGAAACAAATGGTTTACGCGCATCCAACGCCATATCCATAACCTTCCAGATCTTCTTGGCGTGCATTTCGCCTAGTGAACCACCTGCGGAAGTAAAATCTTGAGACGCAACAAAAACATCCCTGCCATTTACCTTGCCAAAGCCGGTAATGACACCATCGCCCTTGATTTCCTTTTTATCCAATCCAAAAAGCGTCGAACGATGCTTAACAAAGAGCTGCACTTCCTGAAAAGTTCCCTCGTCAAAAAACGCTTGAACCCTTTCTCTTGCCGTAAGCTTGCCCGAGTCGTGTTGCTTTTGGATAAGAGCTGCGCCACCCATTTCTAAAAGAGAACCTTTTTTTGCTTCAAACTCCTCAATCCTTTTTGCCGTTAACCCTTTTGTCTCCATCGCTGATATTTCTCCTTATCTTTTATTCCCCCGAAAAACCGTGAATGGGTCACAAGCGTTTGTCGCTTTCTTGACCAAAAAAAGCGCTTAGACTATAGCTAGCGCACCCGATAACTGCAACGGAAAATTTATCCGAAATGCTGTTATCGCTGGTAAACTTTAAGGAGGACAAAGATTCGTGAAATACATTGATGAAATTAAGTTAACGGGCAAGCGGGTGTTGATACGCCTGGATTTGAATGTTCCGTTAGACAAGTTAGGCACCATTACCGATGACACCAGAATTATCGCCGCCAAGCCAACAATAGAATATGCCTTGGATGAAGGGGCAAAAATTATCATTATCTCCCACCTTGGGCGTCCCAAGGGAAAAAGGGTGGAGGAGCTGAGTCTTGCCCCCGTTGCCAAACGGTTAAGCAGAATATTAAAGCGTTCTGTTAGCTTTATTGGCGATTGTCTGGGAAGCGAGGTCGAAGAGGCTATCGCCAAAATGGAGAAAGGGGATATTATCCTTTTAGAAAACCTCCGTTTTTATCCCGAAGAAACCAAAAACGACGATGACTTTGCCCGCAAGCTCGCGAGTTTTGCCGATGTGTATGTTGATGATGCCTTTGGCAACGCGCATCGTAGCCACGCATCCAATATCGCCATTACCAAATTCGCCCCCACTAGCGTGGCCGGTTTTCTTATCAAGAAAGAGCTTACCTATTTTCAGCAGGCATTGGAAAACCCCAAACGCCCCTTTGTCGCCATCATTGGCGGTTCCAAGGTATCGGGTAAATTGGAGGCCCTGCTCAATCTTCTCTCTAAGGTTGATAAAATTCTTGTGGGAGGTGCGATGGCTTTTACCTTCCTCAAAGCGCGAGGATATTTTGTGGGTGCTTCCTTGGTGGAAGACGCTCTGTTGGAAAAGGCGCAAGAAGTAATGACAATGGCCAAAGAACGGGGGGTGAAGTTTTATTTACCCATTGATGTCGTCATTGCACAATCCGCCGATGCCAAGGCGGATACCGCAGTGGTACCTACTCAGGAAATGCGCGCAGGATGGGCTGGCTATGATATTGGTCCTGCTACCGTTTTGCTCTATGAAGAAGCCCTGAACAACGCGGGAACTATTGTTTGGAATGGTCCTCTAGGAGTTTTTGAAGCGGAACCTTTTAGCTATGGAACTATGGAAATTGCGCACTGTGTTGCTTCTTCAACGGCAATCAGCATCGTTGGTGGCGGCGATACCGATGTGGCTATTCATAAAGCGGGGGAAAGTGAAAACATCTCCTTTATCTCCACGGGCGGCGGCGCATCTCTGGAATTGCTGGCAGGAAAAACGCTACCGGCAATAGTGGCGTTAGGATAGGACCCTTGCATAACCGCATCGCCTCGTTGTTAACCGTCACCACCGCACCCGTTTTCACGAGGGCAGGCTTCAGCGGGAGTCCAGAGGTGTTTGAAATGTTTCAGTTATTTTCTTCAATAGAGAAGCTTTTTTCCGTTGGTGTTTGATGAACGAGTTGCGCAAGAGTATCATAGGATAGAGGTGCGCTGGGCAAGCAAGAATGATAGAGACTTCAAAAGATGTTGTTGACACACCAAGAAACATCAAAATGGTTATTGAATACGACGGCGGTAATTACTGCGGCTGGCAGAAACAGCGGCGCGGATTGAGCATTCAAGGGGTTATGGAAAAGGCCATCCGCACCATCACGGGAGAAACTGTAACCCTCCTAGCTTCGGGAAGAACCGATGCGGGGGTTCATGCCTATGGGCAGGTGGCGAATTTTCGTTGCACTTCGCGGCTACCTGAACAGAAACTGTTCTGGGGCATTAACAGCGTTTTACCCCCCGATATTGTCATCAAGGAGCTTAGCGAAGCGCCCGCCGCCTTCCACGCGAGACGCGACGCAACGGGTAAAGAGTATGTTTATTGTATTCACAACGGCACAACCCGTTGCGCCTTATCACGAGCATTTGTCTGGCAGGTTTTTGAAAAGTTGGCAGTTAACGAAATGCAAAAGGCGGCACAATTTTTGATCGGCAGACATGATTTTCGTTCCTTTTGCAGTACCCATACCAATATCTTGGATTTCGAACGGGAAGTTCGTAGTATTTCCATAACACAAGAAAATGCTCTTATTAAAATCAGTATCACCGCAGATGGTTTTTTACGCCATATGGTACGGACGATCGTGGGCACCCTGGTTGATGTTGGCAAGGGAAGAATTCAAACTGAAGCAATCAAGGAGATATTGGAGGCAAAAAATAGACGCCACAAGGGAAAAACCGCCCCTGCTCAGGGCCTATTCCTTTTGCGGGTTGATTACTAAGCACATCCCGCAGGGATTTGCGGGTATTCCTTCCCCTTTTGTCCCCTCCTGCGCCCCGCAACGGCAGAACCAAAAGGCTCATTTTACCGTAGCCCCGTAGCGGGAGATATTGTGATTTTTGGTCACAATGCTTTTTGCAGAATTGAGGTTGCAATGCCGTTTTTCGTTATGTTAGACGGAATTACCCAAACCCCTGTTGATAGACTGTTGATAAGTGCCGAGAGGCCAGGGGGTTTGGAAAAACGGGCATTTTTGCTCTTTGAAAACGAATAGTTACACGGGGATAGTCGAAAGACATTCCTGTCGCGGCGGGAACTGAAA
>JAIPED010000071.1 GCA_021737325.1 Deltaproteobacteria bacterium | reverse complement strand
GGAATTGGCAAGCAATGTTAATTTCATAAAAGTGCTAGGGTCCTATCCGCGAAGGGGGGGAGGATGAAGAGTTTGCTGGCAATTCCCCTTGCGGAGCGAGGAAAAGAAGCAGCATTAGCAGCGCTGAAAGCAATTTGGGACATTCAAGATTCCCCTACGCATATTGATTTGGTGGAGCTGCGTTTGGACCTAATTGACGATGATACCGTTTTGGCTCCTGCCCTTGCCTTCTGCCAACAGCGACAGTTGGGAGTAATCATTACCTACCGAGCCACCCCTGGTGAAAGCACCGCCCAGCTTAAAAAACGCCACGCCATTATTGGCAGGGCCATTGTAGCGGGGGTAGAATTTGTTGATGTGGATATGACAGAAGGGGCAACTGCCATTGGGGCGGTAAGGAGATTGATTGCCGAGCAGGGAGGACGCACGCGGCTCATCATTTCCCATCATGACTTTTTACAAACACCTTCTTTTAAGAAGTTATGCACACTTTTTTCCTCATGTCAGGAGTTAGGGGCGGATGTCGTCAAGATCGCCACAATGGCACGCGCACCACAGGACAATCTTAACATGTTGAACCTACTAGATTTCGCCCAGAAAAAACAAAAACCTCTCAGCGCTTTTTGTATGGGCGATGGTGGGCGCATGAGCAGGATTATGGCGCCCGCATTAGGCGCGATGATCAGTTATGTGGCATTGAACGACGCGGCAAGATCAGCACCAGGACAGCTTACGATTGCCGAGGTGCACCTGCTTGCTAATATACTCCAACCTGAAACCAGCAAAAGGGAAACCGACAAAACGGCAAGCAGTAGCAACCCGCTACCATTGGAGAATGACGGGAATAATGGCAGGAGCAACGCCGCAGTTTATGCGGTTTTTGGTAACCCTATTAGGCATAGTCTATCACCGTTGTTGCACAACACCGCTTTTCGTAGGCTAGGGATTAATGGGGTGTATGTCCCCTTTTGTGTTCAGGATATTGCCGTGGCGGTAAGCGCCATCCGCGAGCTAGGCATGAAGGGAGTAAGCGTTACCCTACCCTTTAAAAGTGCCGTTATTCCTTTTCTGGATAGAATGGATGAATCCGCGTTGGCGATTGGCGCTGTTAATACGATCGTCAACAACAATGGCGAATTGATTGGTTACAACACCGATTGGTCGGGGGCAATGGCAGCGCTAACAAGCCTTGTGAACATCGCCGAAAAACGGATTGCGATTTTAGGTGCGGGGGGAACGGCGCGCGCCATTTGTTTTGGCGTAAAAAAATATGGCGCGATACCGCTGATTATCAATCGCAGCGCACCTAGGGGGGAAGCATTGGCGCACGAGTGGGGCATTAGCTTTTATACCAGCAAAGAGTGGCGCCAAGTTGAAGCGGATATCCTCATCAACACTACCCCAATGGGGATGAATCCCCTTGCCGCCGAGTTACCCCTGCCTACTGAAGCGCTAAGTAGGTTTAGCGTGGTGATGGATATAATTTACAACCCCTTGGAAACGATGTTGCTCCGAGAGGCGAAAAAAGCGGGGGCACAGACGATAAGCGGTACGGAAATGTTCGTTCAGCAAGGCGCTCAGCAAATCCAGCTTTGGACGGGGAAAACGGTTCCCTTGGCTCTACTACGAAGCACCGTGCTGGCAGCCTTGACAGCAACAGAAATAACGGCAGGAACGGTAAACCCCAAAAAGGAAAGAAGGTAAAATGAGCGGCGAAACAAAGAGGGTCAATCTACCTGGTTCCAAAAGCATTACCCAAAGGGCGCTCATTGCCGCCGCGTTGGCAGGTGGCGTATCCAAGCTAGAGGGCGCACTAATCAGTGAAGACTCCCTCTTATTGCTCGCAGCGCTAAGAACGCTGGGCATTGCCTACCAAGAAGAAGCCGCCGCGATAACGATAGTTGGCGGAGGCGGAAGGTTTTGCGCCGTTGAACACCCCATTGACTTAGGAAACAATGGCACAGCGTTGCGGTTTTTGCTTTCCCTTACCTGTCTTGGCGAGGGGAACTATACACTGGACGGCAATGTGCGCTTAAGAGAAAGGCCTGTAGGAGCTCTCGTAAAAGCCTTGCGCGGGTTAGGAGCAAAGATCAACTGTATTAAGCGCGAAGGCTATGTGCCGCTAAACATTACCGCTACGGGAATAGGCGGGGGGCTGGTAAGGTTTTCGGATGTTGATAGTAGCCAGTATATTTCCTCCCTGCTACTTAGCGCTCCTTATGCCAAGGGCGATATTCGCATTTGTCTGGAGGGTAAGACGGTTTCTGAACCATACATTAAGATGACCGTTAAGGTGATGAGCGATTTTGGGGTTAGCGTTGCTCGAGAAGCGGAAAACACTTTTCTGGTTACTAAGGGGCAATCCTATCAGTCGCGAGAGTATTCCATTGAAGCGGATGCCTCCAGCGCGACATACTTTTTTGCCTTGGCTATGATTTGCCAACAGCGTCTTTACATCCCAAGACTATCGCGCCAATCCATTCAAGGCGATATTGGTTTTTTAGACATAGCATCTTCTTTGGGCTCTGAAATTATAG
Source organism: Deltaproteobacteria bacterium (assembly GCA_021737325.1). Taxonomy (GTDB): domain Bacteria; phylum Desulfobacterota; class Syntrophia; order Syntrophales; family JAIPED01; genus JAIPED01. The sequence continues at coordinate 4,128 of JAIPED010000071.1, read as the reverse complement.
AAAAAAATGGCGGAATTGAAATCATTGGCAAGCCATTACGCACGGGAGAGATGGTTTTTGATATGGGAGGGCTTCCCGATGCGGTGCCTACCCTGGCGGTGCTTTGCGCCTTTCGCCGAGGACGCACCATAATCAAAAATGTTGCCCATCTGCGGATTAAAGAAAGTGATCGGATTTATGCTTTGGTTTCCGAACTTAATAAAATCGGTGTGCCAGCTCAAGAACGGGAAGATGGGTTGGTTATTGATGGCGGCGGGGAATTGCAAGGGGCGGCGATTGAAACTTACAACGATCATCGCATTGCGATGAGCTTTGCGCTGGCGGCGCAAAAAAACCCGCAGATAACAATCACGGATAAGGAGTGTGTTAATAAATCGTTTCCTACCTTTTGGGAGGTTTTGGAGCAAGTATGCGCATAGCGATTATCGGTTATCGGGGGGTTGGTAAAACCAGCCTTGGCAGAGCCTTGGCGCATAAAATGGGAATTGCTTTTTTTGATATTGATGAGTTGGTCGTTGCCGCAACGGGAAAAACCATCGCCGCCATCGTAACTACGGAGGGCTGGCAGGCATTTCGGGTAGCGGAAAAACAGCAGTTGGCAAAGGTAGCGCTTCTGGAAGAGTGCCTCATCGCCACGGGCGGTGGAACAGTCCTAGATGTGGAAAATCAAAGAATAATCAAAGAGATGGACGAGGTTATCTGGCTTTGTACCGATATAAAAACAATCGTTGGGAGGATACGCAACGATGTTGCATCCCTTCAGAATCGCCCGTGCTTGCTTGACGAAGATTTGGAGGCGGAAACGCATATTTTGCTTTGCCAGCGTGAAGCGCTCTATCGGGCATTGGCAAGCATTACTCTCACAACTGATGGCAAAAGCATAGAAGAAATAGCCGATTTAATTATGGAAACTATTCAGAGAAAGGAGGCCAACGATGGCAGGAAACTCCATCGGACAACTGTTTAAGGTTACCACCTGGGGTGAGTCACATGGCGAAGCTTTGGGGGTGGTAATTGACGGTTGCCCATCCAATATTGACCTTGATGTCGCAGATCTGCAACTTGCTCTCAACGCTAGAAAACCAGGGCAAGGAGCGCACACCACAACACGCCAAGAGACTGACACGGTGGAGATTCTCTCAGGGGTATTTGCAGGAAAAACAACGGGAACTCCCCTTGCCGCTATCGTCCGCAACCAAGATGCGCGGAGCAACGACTACGACCAACTGCGCGAGGTTTTTAGACCAGGGCATGGCGATTACACCTACCAACATAAGTACGGCAGAAGAGACCATCGGGGTGGCGGACGCGCTTCTGGTAGGGAAACGGTCGCACGGGTGATTGCAGGAGCGGTGGCGCATAAGGTCATTGCCCGCGTTGCCATAGAGGTACTCGCTTATACCAAGGCGATTGGGAATGTGGCTCTAACAAGCGTAAACAGTCCTCAGCGTAGCGATGTCTTGGCAAGCGTCCTGTTTTGTCCCGACCCCATAAAAACGAAGGAAATGCTTGCCCTCTTGACGGAAGTAAAAGCCGCCCAAGACAGTATTGGTGGGATTGTGGAGATCGTTGTGCGCGGATGCCCAATAGGTTTGGGAGAGCCGGTGTTTGATAAGCTGGAGGCGGATTTGGCAAAAGCACTCATGAGCATTGGTTCTGTTAAGGGCATTGAGGTGGGGCTGGGCTTTGCCAGCGCCACGCTACGAGGATCTCAGCACAATGACGCGATTTTACCAACAGGCTTTGCCTCCAATAATGCCAGCGGCATTTTGGCGGGTATTAGCAATGGCGAGGAAATTATCCTCCGCATCGCCTGCAAACCGCTCCCCTCCATAGGCATGGAGCAAAGGACGATAAATGCGCACGGGGAGGAAATCATTCTGAAAGTGGGAGGACGCCATGATGTTTGCGTAATCCCGCGCATTGTTCCCGTTTGTGAAGCGATGGTGAGCATTGTTATTGCCGATCATCTCTTGAGGCAGGAGGCTACGGCAGCATGGCGATAACGATCGGGATAGTTGGTGGAACGGGTGGAATGGGAAAATGGCTGGCAGGAGTTTTTAAGCAAGAGGGCTATCCGGTGGAGGTTTCGGGGCGCACCAGCGGAATGCCCCCTGAGCAAATGGCTCGCACTTGCAATGTGGTTGTAATCGCCGTCCCCCTGGCGAATACGCTAGCGAGCATTGCCGCAATCGGTCCCCATTTGCCAAAAGGTTCGCTGTTAATGGATATCGCTTCTCTCAAGGAAAAAGAGGTGGCGGCGATGTTAACATCAACCAGCGCCGATGTTGTTGGCTGTCATCCTCTTTTTGGCCCCAGGGTGCGTTCGCTAAAGGAACGGAATATTATTCTTTGTCCCGCACGGGGCAAGATGTGGTTGGAATGGCTAACGGATCTTTTTAAGAAAAAAGGGGCAACGGTAACGATAACGACACCCACCCAGCACGATGAAATGATGGCTGTTGTGCAGGCACTTAACCACTTCCATACACTCACAATGGGGCTCGCGTTGCGGGGTGCAGGCATATCGCTCACGGAACTATCAGCCTATATAACCCCTGCTTTTACCACCAAAATAGGACTCATAGAGAAGGTCTGCGCTAACCCCCACCTGTATGCGGAGATCATCATTGGCAACCCCCACGCCAAGAGGCTGATTGATGATTATGTTAAACTTGTTGGCGAACAGGGAAGCATTGTCGCTCAGAACGATGGGGAAAAACTAGCCAAACTCATCCAAAAATGCCAGGCGTCTTTAGCCGATTTTCTTTAGCAATGTGCATGGCTATTGCCACTCCTTTTCTGCAGGAGAACTACACTGCTTCCTGCGGGAGCGAAGACGAGCATCCGTAGGAAAGCGGATATGCTTCTCCTGTACCGTTGTATCCACATTAAAGACTCTTGCACAACTGCAACACTTGCCTTGTTGTGGTCATTCCCGCACCCGTTTTCACGAGTGCAGGCTCCAGCGGGAATCCAGAGGTGTTTGAAATGTTTCAGTTATTTTCTTTAATCGAGGAACCTTTTCTTCCGTTGGTGTTTGATGAACGAGTTGCGCAAGGGTCTTATTAACACGGGAAAGCTGAGAGGTTTTTACCGCTTTAAGCTTCAAGCCCGCCACGATGGTTTCCTGCAAAAGCTCCTCGGCGCCTGACTCTCCGACGCGATGACGCCAGCGAGTCATGCTGGAGGGATCAATCGGAGCCTTGTGGGTAAAAAACTGCATCCCGCTCCAATACTGCCAATAAGGATTTTCCACCCATAACTGCACAAGATCTTCATCGCTGAGGTTCTGCATGTATTTGAGGTAATGGAGAGAAACCATCAGACGGGTGTTGATGCCTGGACGACCTACTTCGGGATGGAATGTTGCCCCGAAGAGCGTCTCTAAGCGTTCCCAATCAACTGTCTTGGCCAGCTTGACCATGGGATGCTTAGTGTCGATGATTTGCTCCAATTCGGAGCGGAAAAGCTCTCTTTGCGTTCGATTGCTTGTGGTGAAAGTTGTGGTTTCATGGCGAAAATTTGCAAGCTTTCTGTAGATTTATGTTCAAAAACTGGCAAATTAACGACCATAAAACCAACAAAATATCCAACAATATCTAATAGATAAATGGCTTTTTAGGGGCGATTAAATAATGGCTAAAAAGGCGTCCGTCATAGGAATAGACAGCGCTATAAGTGCCTTGCTTTGGATCGGTCATGGCGCACCTTCAATCATCTGAAGGGATAGAGGAATACCGGGGGTCTCCCGCCAGAGTTCCCCTCTCGTCAACCAAACAGTGCCCATAAATTGCGCCGTTTGTGGCCAGGCTTTAGTCGGGCGGTCTCTCTCACGCCTTTGTTTTTGCTCCGCTCATGACATCCCACCCCAAATGAGCCGAGAGCGAAACGAGTTGGGCGTCGATGTCGTCCGGAAGGATGCCAGCCTTTGCTGCGGCCTTCTCTATATGCTCGCGGGGAATCGATTCGCGGGGATCGAGATACGGCACAGCGCCGTCGAGATCTCGCGTCGGCAGGATATGGCCGAACATGGAGTGCATCTTGCCCAGTGCGAAACAAGCCGCACCGCGATCCGATAGGGCCGGTGCTACAAAGACGCGCTGGGTGAGCAGGTCGCGGGTGGTC
>JAIPED010000070.1 GCA_021737325.1 Deltaproteobacteria bacterium | reverse complement strand
CTCATTGAGCAAATGTCAAAGGACAAGGGAATCGGAGCACATACCGTTGTTGAAGCGATAAAGTCGGCTATTGTTTCCGCTGCGAAAAAAAAGTTTGGAGCGGATGCGGATATTGAAGTCAACTATGATGAAGAAACGGGAGAATTAGAAGCATTTCAATTCAAGACCGTCGTTGAAAGGGTTAAAAATAGCGGCATCGAAATTAGCATTGCCGAGGCTCGTGAAACGCTAGATCCCGAGGCGCGCCTTCATGATAGCATGGGAGTTAAGCTGGATGTTGTCGAATTCGGCAGGATTGCGGCGCAAAACGCCAAGCAAATCATCATCCAAAAGGTGAAAGATGCCGAGCAAGGCACCGTTTTTGAAGAGTTTAAAGATGCGAAGATGTCCCTTACGAACGGATTTATTGTTCGTAAGGATGCGGAAGGCATTGTGATGAATATCGGAAGAACTGAGGCGATTCTTCCACTAAATGAACAAATCCCCCAGGAGCTATTCAAGCGAGGAGAACGGATAAAGGCGCTCATCGTTGATGTGCGAAAATCAACGAAAGGTCCGCAGATTGTCGTTTCCCGTGTCCATAACAGTTTCTTAAAAGCGCTTTTTGAGATGGAAGTGCCCGAAATTTCCGATGGGACAATTAGCATTGTGAGTGTTGCTCGCGATCCAGGCCGTCGCGCCAAAATTGCCGTTACCTCCAAGAGCAAGGATGTTGATCCCGTAGGTGCCTGTGTTGGCATGCGAGGAACGAGGGTGCAGAACATCGTGCAGGAACTCCGCGGAGAAAGGGTAGATATCATCGCCTATACTGAACATAAGGCGCAATACATCTGCAACGCGCTGGCCCCTGCCAAGGTTCAGAAAGTTTTGGTTGACGATAACGCCAAAGCAATAGAGGTGATTGTAGCCGCAGACCAGCTCTCTCTGGCAATCGGCAAGGGTGGTCAAAATGTGCGGTTGGCGGCAAAACTTACCGGCTGGAAGATAGATGTTACCGGAGAAAAAGGAACAAGCACTAACACCGAGCCTAATGACCAGACAGAACAGAAAAGATAAGCAAGCATGTTGCTGACGCAGGTCAGAAACAATATTGTTATTAGCAAAACGCTAAGGGGTGTTTATGTCCAAAAAAAGAATTTATGAATTGGCAAAGGAACTGAATGTCGAGTGCAAACAAATCATCGACAAGCTTGAAGTAATGAAAATAAAGGGAAAATCTCCTTCCAGCACCATTGATGATGATGTTGCCGAAAAGATCGCCAAGCTCATAAAACCATCCGCGACCAATAGCGTTGCGGAAGAAAGCCCCGTGGGAAAGATAAAAGAGGTAACAAGTGAAAGTGGGGAAACAGCGCTGGAAGTAAGGGTAACCAAGGGGGTAATCCGCCGCAGAACAACCCCGCCTCCCGCTAAGCCGGTAACCACAGAGGCCCCCGCAGAAACATCACCGCAAGAAATTCCTGAAGTTACCGTCAAGGGGGATGCAGAAAAAGTTGTTGCTGCGGAAAAAACGGAAAAGAGTTCCCCGACAGTTGGGGATACACCACCGGCTCATATCGAGAAAAAATTAGAAGTTGCATCTATCGCCACTCCCGCAACCACCGTTGAAACAGCAGCGAAGAAAACTGCCACGGTAGAAAATAAGGTTGAACAAAAAACAGAAACAAGCGCGCAGCAGAAAACAGAAACTGTTACCCCTGCGGGAAAAAAGCGTTTGGAAGTCATGCCTGACGAGAAAAAACCATCGCTTAAAAAGATACTCTCCACAAAGGCATTTGGTAAAAAAGATGGCAAAGGCGGTAAGGTAAACTTTGCCGCCGAAGAAGAAGAAAGAGCAAGAGAACGCAGGAAAAAGCGCCGAGAAGACACCGTAACGACAAAGGCGCGTCCACAAAAAACTGTCCTGACCACACCTAAGCAAATAAAGAGAAGAATAAAGGTAGGAAACGCCATCACCGTTGCGGAGTTGGCAAAGAGAATGGGCATTAAGGCCTCGGAGGTTATCGCCAAACTGGTATCCATGGGCATGATGCTTTCTTTGAATCAATCAATGGATAAAGATGTCGCAACGATAATTTCTGGAGAATTTGGCTTCCAAGTTGAAGCTGTTGAGATGGAAGTAGAAGAAATGCTGATGCCCTCTAAAGAGGTTGACGCGAGCAAACTGCGGAGCCGTGCACCCGTAGTTACAGTAATGGGGCATGTCGATCATGGCAAAACATCGCTTCTGGATGCCATCAGAAAAACCAATGTCATTGATGGCGAAGCGGGAGGAATAACACAAGCAATTGGCGCCTATCATGTTAGCGTTGGTGGTAGAGATGTTGTCTTTTTGGATACCCCTGGCCATGAAGCTTTTACGGCGATGCGTGCAAGAGGCGCACAGGTTACAGATATCGTTGTTCTGGTTGTCGCCGCCGATGATGGCGTTAAGGAAACGACGGTAGAAGCGATTAATCACGCCCGTTCGGCAAATGTTCCGATACTCATTGCCGTCAATAAAATTGATAAGCCCAACTCCGATATTGATAAAATTAAGCGAGAACTGTCAAATTTGAATTTAGTCCCAGAGGATTGGGGTGGACAAACAGTTTTTTGCCCAATCTCCGCGAAGAACAAAGAGGGCATTGATTCCTTGCTGGAAATGATCCTCCTCCAAGCAGATATGCTGGAATTAAAAGCTAATCCGCAGGGAGAAGCGCGAGGCGTCATCATTGAAGCAAAAATAGACAGGGGGCGGGGACCAGTTGCTACCGTCCTTATCCAGGAGGGAACACTAAAGGCTGGTGATACCTTTGTTTCTAAAGCCGAGTACGGCAAAGTTAGGGCCCTAATAGACGATAAGGGCAAGAGGATAAAGTCGGCAGGTCCTTCCATGCCCGTTGAGGTTATTGGATTTTCCACTGTCCCGCAGGTAGGTAACGAATTCGCCTGTATGCAAGATGATAAAAAAGCGCGTGCCATTGCCGAGCATTTGTCATGGAAGGAAAGGGAGCGCGAGTTGTCGGCCTCCACGAAAATCACCTTAGAGCAACTCTACCAGAAGATACAGGAAGGTACTAAGGAATTGAATGTTATCCTCAAGGGAGATGTACAAGGTTCGGTTGAGGCTATTAAAGATGCCCTGGGTAAACTGGATACCATTGATATCAAGGTAAAGCTGGTACATTTTTCCACAGGATCGGTAACAGAAACGGATGTTATGTTAGCTTCCGCCGCCAACGCTGTTATCATTGGGTTTAATGTTGCAGTTCCACCTAAAACCTTGGAGTTGGCGCAAAAAGAAGGAGTGGAAATAAAGAACTACGATATCATCTACAATGTTATTAATGACATTAAAGATGCCATGCTCGGATTGCTGGAACCGACATATCAGGAGTCTGTACTCGGCAAAGCTCAGGTACGACAAGTTTTTAGAATCAGTAAGATCGGAACCATCGCGGGATGTTATGTCGCAGAGGGAAAAATTGTGCGCAATTGTCTGGTGAGGATCTCACGGGACGGCAAGCAGATATACCAAGGAAAGCTAACTTCGCTCAAAAGGATGAAGGATGACGCTAAGGAAGTAGCCGCTGGTTACGAATGTGGGCTATCGGTGGATAATTTCAACGATATCAATGAAAATGATATCCTGGAAGCCTATATTGAAGAGAAGGTTGTGAGAAAGAGCCTTTAACCAAATACATATGTTTTACGCTCTTGGTTTCATTAAAATAGCCATCATGAGTAGCTTTTCCTTGAAGGATAAGAGACGAGTGGTGAAAAGCATCCTGCAACGGGTTAAAAACGAATTCAATGTTTCCATCGCGGAGGTTGATTACCAAGATCTGCAACAAACCGCGCTTCTGGGGTATGGCTTCGTAGGCACAGATAAGCTCCTGGTGGAAAAGAAGGTTGCGTTACTTGTTGATTTTATTGATACTAATTACGATGTGACAATTGTTGAACACCACCGTGAAATCGCTGTCATAGGTTTCTCAACGCAAAGAAGTGATTTTGAGGCAAAAAAGTATGTTGGCTAAAAGGGCCGAAAGGGTCGCACAACAGTTAAGAGCGGAATTGGCGATGATCCTCGCCACCGAAACACGAGATCCGCGTATTGGTGCCTTAACGGTTACTAATGTGGTTATGAGCGACGATCTTGGCCTTGCCAAGATATATTTGGTGGCGATGGGTGCGCAAGAAGTCCCTGCGGAAACAATGCAAGGTTTGAGCAAAGCGAAGGGTTTTATCCGAAAAGAATTGGCGCATCGTCTCTGCTTCCGCCATATTCCCGATTTGGTGTTTTTTAGCGATGATACCTTCGTTCGTGGCGTAAAAATAGAAGAAATTCTTGCGAGAATTGACCAAGAGAAAATTAATGATAAAAGAAATAGTTAATTTCATAGAGAACAACAAAAGGTTTTTATTGATTAGCCACCTCAATCCCGATGGTGATTCCCTGGGTTCATTATTGGCCTTTGCAGAGGCTTTGCGTTTACGGGGAAAGAGTGCGACAATTTACAGCAACGACAAGATTCCTGATAATTACGCATTTCTGACGGCAGGAGAGGAATTTTTACACGAGCTTCCCGATATTGCTGCTTTTGATGCCGTTGTTATCTTGGATTGTGGCGATATTGAACGGGTGGGCAACGAACACAACACCATCGCTACCGCTAGGACGCTTATTAACATTGACCACCACGAATCTAACAAAGGTTTTTGTTCTCTGACGCTATGCAATCCTCAAGCAAGTTCCACCGCGGAAATTGTCTTGCAGGTGTTATCCGCACTCAATGTTGCCATCACCGAGCGCATTGCCAACTGCATCTATGCCGCCATCTTAACAGACACGGGCGGGTTTTGCTATTCGTCGGTTAGCCAGGAAACGCTCTTCGCTGCCGGAAGAATGGTAGCCGCGGGGGCAAAGCCGCAGTGGCTTTCAGAAAACATTTACGAAAACAACCCTATTGCCAGGATCCGTTTGTTGGCGGCTGGGTTAAACTCCTTGAGCTTCAACGCCGCAGGAAATATTGCCTATCTAGTTATTAGACAACAAGACCTACAAAAAAGCGGAGCCCTCTTGGAACATACAGAGGGAATGGTTGATCTGCCTCGAGGTGTGGCGGGGGTGAAAATTGCCATCCTCTTTACCGAAATAGCCGAGAACTATTACAAGGTTTCGCTTCGTTCCAAAGAGGAGGTGGATGTTGCTTCCGTGGCGGGATTTTTTGGTGGTGGCGGACATATCAACGCGGCAGGTTGTCGCGTTAAAGAAAAAATCGAAACGCTCGCACCAAGGCTTTTATTAGCGGCCCAACAAGCGCTGAGCAACCTAGATACAGAATGAATGGTGTTGTTATCATTGATAAAGCTCCTGGCTGGACATCAACGCGGGTAGTTGCTGTTATCAAAAAAGTCTATCCCCACCGCAAGGTTGGACACATTGGAACCCTGGATCCCTTGGCAACGGGGGTGTTGCCCGTGTGCATTGGAGAGGCAACAAAAATAGCCGATTACCTAGTGGAAACCTTTAAGGAATACCGTTGCACCGCCCTTTTGGGCTATACCAGCCCCACTTTGGATACGGAAAGTGAGTTAACGACAGGTGGCGCCGCAATCGCCGATGTGGACGAAGCCGCAATAAGCAATATTTTGCAGCGAATGACGGGTGATTGGGAACAGCAGGTTCCCGTTTATTCCGCCGTCAAGGTCAACGGCGTGCCTCTCTATAAAATGGCAAGAAAAGGAATTGGCGTTATTGCACCGATAAAGCGCGTCATTATTCAGCACATCACGATGGAAAAGTTCTATCCCCCACGCGTAGATCTGTTGGTTCGCTGTTCCAAGGGAACATACATTCGTTCACTCTGCGCTTATATCGGTAGCGCTTTAGGCTGTGGCGCCGTTATGGAATCGTTATGCCGCACCCGTTCGGGAAGTTTTAATCTTGATATGGCGCTCCGCTTGCCTTTAGACGGTGATAAAAACAGTATCCGAGCAATTTTGGACAGCAGAATTATCCCGCTAAAGCAGATAATAAGCGAAATGCCACATTTTGTGGTGCGTAGCCCGGAAAAAATAAGAAATGGTTGCCAGCCAACCAGAGATGTTATAGGTGCGCCAGCCACTGTGCTAACGGCGGGAGAAACTGTCGGTTTTATAGAAGCGGATAGCGTACCGCTTGCCATCGGCAGAATGCTTTACGGATCTGCAGAAATGCAATACTTGGAAGCAAATATTCCTGTTGCAAAAATTTTGCGGGTGTTTAACCGTACCTAGCGAATCTAACTGAGGAGGAAGAAAAGTGCTTGATACAAAAAGGAAAACGGAAATTATTACGGATTTTCGCTCACATGAGAAAGATACGGGTTCCCCGGAGGTACAGGTTGCCATTTTATCCGGAAAAATAGCCTATCTTACCGAACATTTAAAATCCCACGACAAAGATCATCACTCTCGGCGTGGTTTGTTAAAAATGGTCAGTAAGCGTCGCGGCCTGCTGGAGTATCTAAAAAAAAGGGACATTGAACGCTACCGTGGTTTGATCGCCCGTCTTGGAATAAGAAAGTAGTTAATGAAAGGTAGAGGAGAAACAAATGGTAGATGTTTTTAGTACCGAGTTTGCGGGAAGAAAGATTGAATTTAAGGCGAACTATGTCGCACAACAAGCAGATGGAGCGATTCTCGCAAAATACGGAGATACGGTTGTTTTGGTAACTGCAGTCTCATCACAAGAAAAGCGCGAAGGGATTGATTTCTTTCCGCTAACCGTTGATTATCAGGAAATGACTTTTGCTGCGGGAAAAATTCCCGGCGGTTTTTTTAAGCGTGAGGGTAGGCCAAATG
>JAIPED010000013.1 GCA_021737325.1 Deltaproteobacteria bacterium | reverse complement strand
CTTTGGTACATTTTGTTTGTTGCGGGTGCCCGCGGGACCTGCACCCGTGAATTCGGGTGCAGGAATTGCGACAACAAGCCAAGCGGTGCCATTGGGCAAGAGTCTTAAAACTAGATTCCTCGGGAACAGACATAATTTGTTTGAACATGGTAGAGCTATTTGGTAGCTTCCGCGGGCACTGCGAAACACGAGAGGAAAATTGTTATGCTTGATATGATGCGACGCCACTCCAAAAGCTGGCTGATAAAAGTGTTTTTAGGACTGATCATCTTTGTCTTCATTTTTTATTTTGGCACATTGCAAAACAGCGGTTCCAAGGCGAACTTAATCGCAGAGGTGGGTAAAATTCCCATCACCAACTCTGCCTACGCACAGACCTATCAACAGCTCTACAACTCTTATCAAGCTCAATTGGGAAAAGATTTGGATGCGGAGATGGTGAAAAATCTAGGGCTGAAGAAAATGGCGCGGGAAAAACTTGTGGAAGAAGCGATTATCGCCCACAAAGCCGAGGAATTTGGCATTAGCATTAGCGCTGAGGATGTTGAAGGTGAGCTGCTAAAAGATCCGCGGTTTTTAACCGACCACAACTTTGACCAGCAAAAATTCGCCGATTTTCTCCGAAAAAATAAGATAGAGCCTAACGAATACCTACAAAACATCGCCAAGGGTATCCTCATGCAGCGGGTCGCTGCCGTTATTCAAAGCTCGATGAGGGTCTCCCCTCAGGAAGTAAGCGATCTTTATGCAATGTCCCGATTAAAGATGAGGGTGGATTTTGTCGTCGTTCCCTTCCGCGAAGAATTTATAAAAATCGCACCCAGTAAAAAAGATTTGGAAGAATATCTCATCGCCAACGGAAAGGATTTTCGCCTACCGGAGCGCTATCGGGTAAAATATATCGCTTATCTCGGTAGCAATTACGCAGGAGGGATCAAGATTAGCGAGGAAGAGGCAAGGCAACACTATGAACGCTGGAAAGAGAGATTTAAGAAGTCTCCTGCCGATTCCTTTAAGAATGTAAGACAAGCGGTGGAAGCGGATTTGCGCGCAATAAGCGGGATGTACGCGGCGGGAGATAAAGCGAAGAAGGATTATGAAGAAATTTACCAGCGGGAAAACTGGGATAACTTCGCCAAGGAAAAAAACCTCAAGGTTAGCAAAACCGAGCTGTTTTCTTTGGATAATATCCCCGCACCTTTTAATAAAATGGAGAACTTCTCTGGTGCGCTAAATAGCCTCAAGACTGGCTCGACGGTAAGAATCGTCTCTGACGACAAGGGGTATTATGTCTTAGCTCTCGCAGAGCGGTTAGATTCCGCCCTTCCGAGTGTGGATAGCGTCAAGGGAGAACTGGAAATACGCTACAAGCAAGAAAAAGCGTTCGCCAATAGCGAACAAAAAGCCACGGAGATGATCGCCAAAATCAAAGCGGGTGGTCCATTCGCATCCACGGCGAAGGAATTAGGGCTTGAGGTCAGGGATAGCGGTTTGTTTTCCTTGGATAGCGGTAAAATACCCATTCTCGGAGGCGGACCAGAGTTAGCCGAAGCGCTCTTTTCGCTGTCAAAAACCAACCCCTATTCGCAGGTCCCACTCCCCACCACAGGAGGTTTTGCCGTCTTGAGCTTCAAGGAAAGGGTTGAACCTTCGCGGACGGAAAAAATAACTAACGAGGACGAATTACGCCGGGCGCTTTATTTTATCAAAAGTCGGGAAATCACCGCTAATTGGTTCAAGAGCGTAAAACAACGGCTACTTGCCGAGGGAACATTGAAATACCATCGCGATGAAGCCGATTTATAAGCAGCGTGGTTACTAAGCGGTAGCGCGGGATGTAAAAATGCCGTAACGAAAGACAGAGTAACTATTTTGTTGACTAACCATAAAATAATCAATGGTGATAGCCGACAGATGAATTTGCTTAACGATGAATCCGTTCATCTTGTTATTACTTCTCCCCCGTACTGGCAACTTAAAGACTATGGAAGCGAAAATCAGATCGGCTTTCACGAAGGCTATGAGAGCTATATCAATAACCTGAATCTTGTCTGGAACGAATGTTACAGGGTTTTACACCAGGGTTGCCGACTCTGTATCAATATCGGCGACCAGTTTGTGCGGTCTGTTTATTACGGGCGTTACAAAGTTATCCCCATCAGAACAGAGATTATCAAATTTTGTGAAACCATCGGATTTGATTATATGGGAGCCGTAATCTGGCAGAAGGCAACAACAACCAACACAACGGGCGGAGCTGTCATCATGGGCAGTTTCCCCTATCCGCGTAACGGTATCTTAAAAATTGACTATGAATTCATTCTGATTTTCAAAAAATTGGGAAAGCCACCAAAACCAAGCAGAGAACAAAAAGAGCATTCTCTGATAACCAAAGAAGAATGGAACACCTATTTTTCAGGTCATTGGAATTTCTCAGGCGTCAGACAGAACGAACACCTTGCTATGTTCCCCGAAGAATTGCCCGCCAGGCTGATAAAAATGTTCTCGTTTGCAGGCGAGACGGTCTTAGACCCGTTTACAGGTAGCGGAACCACTTCGCTTGCCGCAAAGAATCTGCAAAGAAATTCTATAGGTTATGAAATCAACCCTGAGTTTATTGAAACTGCAAAGCAGAAATTGAATGTATGCCAAACAGATATTCCTAGTGCCCAATATGAATTTTTGAAGGACAGTTTAAAATCCGACCCGAGCAAAGAAATTGCCAATCTGCCATATGTATTCAATGACCCGCATAAATTAGACAGAAAGGTTGACCCCCAAAAACTGCAATTCGGTTCCAAAATCGATAAAAACAGCGGCAAACGGGAGGAATATCACTCTGTAAAGGAGATTATCAGCCCTGAACTGGTAAAATTGGATAATGGGCTGATTGTCCGACTCATCGGAATAAAGGAAAATAAATCAGCCGAGGGAGAAGCCATAAAATTTCTGGAAGAGAAAACCAAGGGGCAAAAAGTTTTTATGAGATTCGATAGCCAAAGATATGATGACCAGGACAATCTCCTCTGTTATTTATATCTAAAAAATAAAACCTTTATCAATGCTCACCTTATCAAAACAGGTTTGGCGGCTGTCGATATTGTTGCTGATTTTAAATATAAAGATAAATTCATTAAAATCAGGGAAAAAATAAATGGGTAGAAGTAAAAAGTAGGCAACGGATTGCGGCAAAAAAGTGCTCAATTATGCGTGCCAAACATATCAGCTCAATACTCTTCAAGCGCATTTCCACAAAAAAGGGTAACCGCAAAATGCAACGACGCATCCAGAATGATTGCTTGTAGGGTCCCTATTAGAATCTCCCCCACCAGTAATAATGCTTAAAAACCTTCTAACGGGCGAACTGCGTTCATAATCTCGTTAATATCCCCGTAGCGAAGGGCGCCGTTATGCACTAGCACCTTGCCCGCCACGATGGTTGTATGAACATCGCTGGCACGGACACGGCAAGCTAAATGCGAAGAATAATCATGAACCGGCGTTAAATGGGGCTTGTGAAAATCAACGATAGCGATATCTGCATCCTTGCCAACCTCCAAAGAACCGCTCAAGGAGTCCAATCCCAGCGCCTTGGCGCCATCAAGCGTTGCCATCCTCACGATGGATGACGCGCCAATCGCTCTGCTTCGGGATAGGGGAATGTTGTGTAGCCCGGACAAAAATTCCATCTCGGAAAATATATCCAAACGGTTGTTACTTCCCGCACCATCGGTGCCCAGACCAACGCATATTCCTGCAGCAAGCATCAGCGGTAGTGGCGCAATGCCGCAAGCGAGTTTAGCGTTACTTCTAGGGTTATGCGATACCTTTACCCCACGCTCGGCAAACAGTTTCACCAGCTTTTCGTTGAGATGAACGCAATGGATGGCGAGGGTTTTTTCATCTAACAAATCGCCGGAGGTAAGAATATCATAAACTGTAGCGCCGTAGCGCTCTTGCACCATCGCTTCCTCTTGCGCGGTTTCCAAGAGATGAAACATGAAGGGTACATCATACTCCCGCGCCACGCTTTTAAGCGTTGTCAGCGTTGTCGGTGAGCAGGTGTAAAGTGAATGGCAAAACAGCGCGGGAGAAATTAACGGAGAATCCCCGCGGTAACGAATAAAAAAATGCCTTGCAGATTGCGCCAAGGTTGCAGGCTTAACCCCGACTGGCGGATCGAAAAAACCACGGCAGAGCACCAGCCTCATGCCCATTTCCTTGCCTGCCCGCGCCACCGCACCTTCAAAAAAGTAACTGTCGGCAACCGTTGTAATCCCCGCGAGCAACATCTCGGCCAAGGCAAGTTTAGCGCCACGATAAACCGTTTCAGCGTTCATCATGCGCCTTTCCGCAGGAAAAATGCGCTCAAAGAGCCATTTGGTCAGCGGCAGGTCATCGCCAAAACCACGAAAGAAGCTCATCGCACAATGGCAGTGCGTGTTAATTAATCCAGGCAGGACCACCATGCCCCGCGCCGCGACGGTTTCCTTTGCTGAAAAAGAACCGTCGGGCATTTCCGAACATGGACAGATTCGTACAATTTGGTTGCCGTTAATGCCGATGAAAGCATCCACGAGGATGTTAAAATCATTGCCAGCGCTTAGCAAAGCCGCGCCGCCAACAATGGCAAGATCAAAATCTGCTTTGATTAAAGGCGCTGCCATCGCCATCAGAAGCCTTTTATTTCTGCGGCAATCTCCACAACATTCGCCATTATTTCCTCAGCATCTACAGTCAAAACCCTACGGGCCTCCATCACAATTTGCCCATTAATAATAACCGTATCCACATCTCCCGCGCCAACGGCATAAACTAAATGCGAATATTCGTTATACAAGGGGGTAAGATGCGGTTTGTTGGTAGGAATGGTGATAATATCCGCCCGTTTGCCCACCTCAAGGGAGCCAATCTCATCATCCCAACAAAGTGCCCTGGCGCCATCAATCGTCGCCATCTTTACCACTTCCAGGGCTGTGAGAACATCCGCCCGCTTTTCGCGGATTTTTCCTATGCGCGCCGCCGCGGACATCTCGCCAAAAATATCCAGATTATTGTTGCTCGCCGCCCCGTCCGTACCAAGGGCAACGCAAACCCCACTTTTAAGCATTGAGGCGATAGGAGCCATGCCCGAAGCCAACTTCATGTTGCTTTCAGGGTTATGCACAACTTTAGCGCCATGCATGGCAAAGAGTTCTATATCGCGCTCGTCCATCTCCACACAGTGAAAGGCGAGAAAACGCTCGTCAAGCAACCCACAATCCGCCAAAAATTCCGTCGCCCGCAGGGGTAGTTTTTCTTTTAACAGCGCTTTTTCGCCCGCGTTTTCCAGAAGATGCATTGCTAACGGAACGGAAAACTCAGCGGCAAGCTCTTTGGCGGCAAGAAGCAAATCACGGGAACAGGTATAAAGCGCATGCGGTTCGACACAAATCCTCACCAAGGGGTGTCCCTGCCATTTTTTCAATAGCATTCGGGTATAATCCAACCCTTCCGCAGGTGTCTTGGTGTTGGGGGAAGGGAAATCAAACAACACTTCACCCAGAACACAACGAATCCCAATCTCGCTAGCACAGCGGGCGGTTTCGTCTTCAAAGAAATACATGTCGCAAAATGTTGTTATTCCCGACGAAATCATCTCTAAAGCCCCCAGCAAGGAACCCGCACGAATCATCCGCGGGCTAACGAACTTTGCCTCCAAGGGGAACATGTGGTTATGTAACCAATCCAACAGGTCAATATCGTCAGCAACACCGCGAAAACACGACATCGCAATATGGCAATGGGCGTTGACCAATCCGGGCATAATAATCCCCCCCTGCGCCGAGACTGTCTTTTTCGCCCAATAGCTTTTAACTATCTCGTTGGCCTCTCCTACGGCGACAATCCGTTCACCGGCTATCGCCACCGCGCCGTTGGGAATCCTCCTCAAATTACCATCCATCGTGAGAACAACCCCACTATCAACAATAATATCGACCGTTATCATACCTCCTCCTGCAACACCGTAGTTAGAATAGCACTGTAACATTATGTCCATCCATCTCCCCGAGAAATGGCACCGCTTTTTCCGCGTTGCGAATTACGGGATTGGAGTTGGCAAAAAAATAATTGGATGAAAGAGTTAAACATTTGCGTGCGGTGGCAACTTTTGGATCTCCGTTGCATATAATACCGCACTGTTTGGCGCTAAAAGAGTGTCAAAAACTGTTTGACGACATCTTCTTCTTGCGCAAAACTTCAAACGGGCATTCGTTTTTTATGTCCCTGCGAATCTTTCTCAAACCATGAAGTTTTTTAAGACATTCCCAACATCTCCGTTGAAAACTCCGGTTGAAAACCCTCGGTCATGACCTACCAACAACCGTTCGTGCCAACCTTTGTCCCCTTGTGGGCGGTGTCGTAGTATGGAGCGGCTCACGATACAGGCATAGCAACCCCTGCATATCCTTATCGCCGCTTCATCTTTGACTGCGTATCGTAAGCGTTTTGCGCCGTCAATAGCCAACAGCGACACTAAAATGGCAATTGGTTTACCGTTGCCATTTTTTGGATTGTAAACAACCCGCGTTTTAGTTACGGGGACAACCGCGGAAAAAACAAGAATCCACTCTGACGAGGAAGACATGATAGACAAAAACATCACGGTAAAGGGGTTTTTAGCGGGAGGACTACACTGCGGCATCAAGGAAGAAGGCAGGGATGACCTGGCCCTCATCTTTTCCACCGTTAAGGCACAGGCGGCAGGGGTTTTTACCACCAACGCCTTCAAAGCCCCTCCCGTTGAGCTTGACGAAGAGAAAATTAAAGGCGGTTTGGCGCAGGCGATTATTACCAACAGCGGCAATGCCAATGCGGCAACGGGCAAAGAGGGCTTAAAGAATGCGAAAAAAATGTCGCAACTGGTCTCTCACGGGTTAAAAATTCCTGATGAGCTGGTGCTGGTCGCTTCAACCGGGGTCATCGGCAAGCAATTACCGATGGAAAAAATCGTCCCGGGAATTGCCACCCTCATCCCAAAGTGTAACGAAGAGGGCATTCTCGCCGCCCAGCGAGCGATAATGACCACCGACAAGTTTCCGAAGGTAGCTTTTCGTCAGGCTTCCATCGGCGGAAGTGAAGTACGGCTATGCACCATTGCCAAGGGGGCGGGGATGATTCAGCCCAACATGGCAACATTGCTATCCTACACCTTGACGGATGTGAACATCGCAGGTGCCACCCTTAACAAAATTTTCCGTGGCGCGATTGCGAAAACGCTAAACTGCATCACCGTTGATGGCTGTATGAGCACCAACGATACCGCCTTGGTGCTGGCAAATGGATGTGCCGGAAATAAACAAATAAATAAGACAACCACAAGGGAGAGCCAGATATTTCAATCGCTACTGGAAGAATCGCTCAGGGAGATAGCAGAGATGATTGTGAGCGATGGCGAAGGTGCGACCAAGGTTATTGAGATCGTCATTACCGAAGCCCCGACTAAGCTGTTGGCCAAGAGGATAGCATACGCCATTGGCAATTCCTCTCTAGTAAAAACTGCCTTCTACGGCTGTGATCCTAACATGGGCAGAATAATCGGCGCGATAGGGGCCGTCTCTCAAATTGCCCCCGATAAGGTTACGGTTACACTAGACGGCCTATGCGTATTTACCGCAGGAACAATTGCAAAAACAGACATCTCCCGCTGGGAAGCGATAATGAGGCAAAAGCGGATAACGGTCTCCGTTTCCTTGGCATCGGGAAAAGAATCTTGCCGTATCCTTGCTTCTGATCTTTCCCACGAATATGTTGATATCAACGCTCACTACCTAACTTAGTGGGAGTATTGAGATAATTTACAAACCAAACGAAAGAGGATGACGGTTGGTGTTAGCAGGAAGGGGTTTAAAAACCTTGGGGAGCTTTTAATGGGAGATTCACGGGCTATTGGGATTTTTGATTCTGGCGTGGGTGGTTTAACCGTTGTCCGTGCTGTGATGGAAAGACTGCCTTGGGAGAGTATCATCTATTTTGGCGATACGGCTAGGGTCCCCTACGGCATAAAATCCCGCGAGACGATTACCGAATATGCCCTGCAGATAACTGATTTCCTGCTGCAAAAAAATGTGAAGCTACTAATAATTGCCTGTAATACAATGGCCGCGGTGGCCTATCCCGCGATAAAACTGCGTTCACCAACACCTGTCTTGGATGTCATTGATGCCGGAGCACGGCTGGCTGTAGCAAAAACCGTTTCGGGGCGCATCGGCGTTATCGGCACCCCAGCAACAATAAATAGCAATGCCTATGCCAGGAGTATCCACCGCTACCGCACGGAGAGTTTTGTCTTCTCTCAGTCCTGCCCACTTTTTGTTCCTCTAGTTGAAGAAGGATGGTTCAACCACCCAATAACCCGTGCCGTAGCCCAGGAGTATCTCCAACCGCTCCTCACGGAAAGCATTGATTCGTTGGTATTGGGATGTACCCATTATCCGCTCTTAAAACCGTTATTGCGAGAAGTTATCGGCGGAAGCATCCACCTCATCGATTCGGCAGAAGCCATGGCGGAGATTGCGGCTAACATCCTGCGGTTGGAAAACCTTGCGGTAACGGAAAGTAGTTCTCCTGATTACGAATTTTTTGTGACAGACATCCCTCATCGTTTTCAAACCATCGGAGAATACGCCCTGGGCAGAAGCATGACCAATGTGAAAATGGCAAAAATTTAAGCCCCACTGAATAGTATGAGTGGTCCGCTGATGATCCACCATGTGCGGGGATCACGATGAAAGATCAGCCATCACAGAAACAGTTACTCACAAAACCTTACGACAAGTGATCTTGCTTCCAACGAACCCAGTTCTGCGGCTTTGAACAGGTCGCTACAAGCATCAAGATTTTTCCCCGCATCAAGCAAAATTTGCGCCCTAACATAATAGCCATCATGAAACAGCGGCTGCATATCTATCATCTTGTTGGCATCGCGCAACGCTTCCCCTTCCCTACCGACCCGCTTCAATGCGAAGGAACGCAATCCATAGGCTTCAAACATAGACGGCATCAGGCGTATCGCCTCGCTAAAATCGGCTATCGCCATTTCATAGCGACTTAAAACTAACGCTGCCTTCCCCATATTGAGATAAGCGGGTGCAAAGTTAGGATCCACCGATAATGCTTGCCGATAGCTGCTAAACGCCATTTCGTATCTTCTTAGTTGCATATGAGCCATTCCACGGATGGTATAAGCATCGGCCCTCTTTGGCGACAGGGATATCGCTATATCAGCATCTCTTATTGCCCCCACATAATCGCGGACTTGATAGCGAGCGTTGGCACGCAAAACATAGACAGAATGATTTTCGTTATCAAACTTAAGCGCTTCGGTGTAATCAAGAATTGCCTGTTCAAATTTGGCACGGAATTCGTTATTGGCACCGCTACGCAAATACTCCGTGATATAGCGTTCGAAAGACGCCGCATTGGCGTTGTTTGCCTTGCTTTCCTTCTTCCATGTGGCTTTACCGACCACTGGACTCCTCACAGTGCTATTCTCCTTGCCGGAAGAACATGACAGAACAAAAAAAAGCACCAGCAAGATAAAATTTATTTTTTTCATTTCCCCTCCGCCAGCTAATCTCTTTGTGCCAGTAGCATTCCCTGACAAATGGTTCAATGACAAAATACTCTCATCAGGTGAAAATTAAACTACTTGAGACGAAATTTATGGACCCCATAACATTTTCACTTGCGGGAAGAGAACCTTTCTAATAGCGAATGTCCGTCTTAATTGAGAAGTCCCAAAAAGGATAAAATATCCCCTAAAATGGAAGTAAAAAAGCCTGATTTTTGGAAAAATGATAAACTCTATTATGATCTTAAGAGCTACTGGCGTAATCTTTTTGGTGCTACCGTTTACAAGCTACCCGTGGACGCAGGCTTTACCTGCCCCAACCGCGATGGTTCCAAAGGAAGCGATGGGTGTTCTTATTGTGACGGACGGGGCTCACAGCTCAGGCAAAACGGCATTCTGCCACCAATAACCCAACAGATAGAAGCGGGAAAGAATTTCTATCGCTTGCGCACGAATGCCGAAAGCTTCATTGCTTATTTCCAAACATTCACCAACACCTACGCCCCTGTAAGCGTACTGAAATCCCTCTACGATGAAGCGCTCTCCTGCGAAAAGGTGATAGGTCTTTCCATCGGAACACGACCGGATTGTGTTGATGAAAAAAAAATTTCTCTCATCGCCGATTATGCCGCACAAAATCACATATGGGTTGAATACGGAATACAATCAATGAAAGAAGAGACGCTCAAAGCAACTGGCAGAGGCCATGGTGTTGCCGAATTCGTTGATGCGGTGGAAAAAACCGCCAGGAGAAATATCCTGATTTGCGCTCATATTATCATTGGCTTACCTAATGAAAGCAGAGAAGATATGCTTCACACGGCAAGAAGCCTTGCCGCGCTTCCGATTGATGGCATCAAAATCCATTCACTGTTAGCTCTACAAGGAACTCCTCTGGGGGAGGCATACCTTCAAGGCGGGCTGCCTTTGTTAACCCTTGCGGAATATGCCACCATCGTCAGCGATGTTTTAGAAGTACTACCTTCACACATGGTAATACAAAGGTTGACCGCCGATGGCTATAAAGATATATTTCTCGCGCCCGCTTGGGCGCGGAATAAGCTAACGGTTATCAATGCCATTGAAAGAGAACTTTCTCAGCGTAACTCTTTTCAGGGTAAAAAAGCGAAGGGCTAAAATGAAACATGATTGGCATTGTTGATTATCGTGCGGGCAACATCACAAGCGTGGTGCGCGCCTTTAATTTTTTGGGAATTCCCAATTTTGTTAGCAGTGCTCCCGCCGAACTTGCAGGCGCCGACCGAATCGTTTTTCCCGGAGTGGGAGCGGCGGGAGAAGCGATGGCCAACATCAGAGAACAGGGGCTGGATATCTTCTTACGCAACGCTTTCGTTAGGGGGGTGCCCATTTTGGGCATCTGTCTGGGGACACAGATCATTTTTGAACATAGCCAGGAAGATGGCGGCACCGAATGCTTGAAATTGGTAAAAGGGACGGTAAAGCTCTTTCCTCATGATATGGTGGCAAACGGCGAAAAGCTCAAGGTGCCACACATGGGATGGAACGGTTTACGCCTGCGACAACAACACCCCGTTTTTGCTAATATAGATGCCAATATGGAATTCTACTTTGTGCATTCCTATTACCCAAGCCCCAAAGAAGAAGAAAACATCCTTGGCACAACAGAGTATGGTATTGAATTTTGCTCCGCTATTGCTACCAATAGTCTGGTGGCGTTACAGTTTCACCCAGAAAAAAGCGGACGGGCGGGATTGGCAATTTTACGCAACTTTGCCAGTTGGTTGCCAGGGGAGAATTAACGATGCTCAGTAAAAGAATTATCGTCTGCTTGGATGTCCGCGATGGCAAGCTCACCAAGGGAATAAAATTTCAGGACAACATTGATATCGGTAACCCGGTTGTTGCCGCACGGGAATACTATGAACAAGGGGTAGATGAGATAGTATTTTACGACATCACCGCCTCCGCAGAGGGTAGGGGAATAATGTTGGAAGTCGTAAAGGAAGTAGCGCAAACCATCTTTATCCCTTTTTCCGTTGGCGGAGGGTTAAATACACTCCAGGACATGCAGGCGGTAATCGCAGCAGGCGCGGAGAAGGTCTCTGTTAATTCAGGGGCAATTGCGAATCCGCAAATTATAGCGGCAGGGGCAAAGGCGTTTGGCTCGCAGTGCATCGTCCTAGGCATGGATGTAAAACAGGTGGAACCATCCAGCAGGGTGCCCTCGGGATACGAGGTGGTTGTCCACGGCGGACGCAAAAATACTGGTATTGATGCGCTATGGTGGGCCAAGCAAGGAGAAAAGCTAGGCGCGGGAGAAATTTGTTTGAACTCCATCGATGCGGATGGAACACAGGAAGGCTATGATGTCGTCCTCACAAAAATCATCGCGACCAATGTCAGCATTCCGGTGATTGCCTCTGGCGGGGCGGGAAAGCCCGAACATCTAGCCCAAGTGCTTACGGAGGGATGCGCCTCCGCCGCCTTGGTTGCCTCTATCGTCCATTATAGGACATATCAGATAGCAGAGCTTAAACAATTTTTAACAAAAAAAGATGTAAAAACGAGACTCCGCTGGTAGGGGCAAAAACCGTTAAGGGCATGAAAATAATAAACCGCTATATCGCCTCTGAATTTTTGAAGGCCTTCGGCTTCATCCTTCTTTCCCTTGGAGCAATTTCATTCATCGTTGATTTTGTAACGAGGGTGAATTCCTTTTTATCCCAGAATGCTTCCGCAGAACAGGTGCTCACACATTTTCTCTGGCAACTACCATTCTTAGTTTCCATGATAATCCCCGCCAGTAGCTTGTTGGCCGTTTTGGTTGTCTTTACAGTTATGTCAAGGAATAATGAAATTATAGCGCTTAAGGCTGGGGGAGTTAGCGTTGCGGCTCTGGTAAAACCGCTGATGATCATTGCGTTGGCAATTTCGCTCATCCACGCCTTCCTGAACGGTTTCCTCGCCCCCTACGGGCTTAAGCAAGCTCAGAGTGTTACCAATCAGGTGCAAAAACGCCAGGACATGCTGGCCTTTAAAAGTGACGGCATCTGGTACAAAGACGGAGAGGCAATATACAATTTCACCTTTTACGATGCACAAAAGGTGGAACTTCGTGGTGTCTCTGTCTTTGTTTTTGATAAAGACTTCAACATCACAACCCGTCTCCAAGCACCCATGGCTTACTGGCGCGACGGGGGGTGGGTTATGCGGGATGTTACCATGGTTAGCTTCACCGGAAGGGATTTCCCTTTGTTAGAAAAGCGCTCGGAACACGGATTAACACTGAAAGAAAAACCACAGGATTTTGTCTTGGTGCAAAGCGACACCTCCTTGATGACCCTCACGGAGATTCAGCGCTACGCGAAACACCTTCTAAAAGCGGGAACACAAGCAGGTATGTATTTGACGGAGTTGCATGGAAAAATCGCCTTTTCTTTGGTCAATTTAATTCTGGTAATAATTGGAGCAGTATTTTCCATCACCTTTGGCAGGGAGGGAGGAGTTGCTGGCAATATCGGAATCGGAATCGGAATCGGGTTTTCTTATTGGGTTGTTTTTGCCATAGCCAGCTCTGCTGGCAAATCGGGATACATTCCGCCAGTATTGGCGGCTTGGAGCGCTAATATTCTCTTTGGCTTACTAGCGCTTTGGCTCTTGAAGAGGGTAAAAACATAGGAGGAGTGTGCCTCATGCTTTCGGCTAGAAAGTGCTTATAGCCTCCCCCAACATCCAGGCGCAGCGGCGGCGGGGGCCAAGATAAAGACCCATTGCACAACCTCATCCCTCAACCAATAGCAATGAGCATCAGCAGGAAACTGCTAAAAAATACCATAAACATTACAACAGTTTCTGGATGTGTCATTCTGGTGCATTTTGCTTTTTGCGGTTGCCCGCCGCTGGCGGCTTCACTCGTGAAAAAGGGTGCGGACTTAACCACAAGAAGCTAAGCGGTGCAGTTGTGCAATAGTCTTAACAAGAAAGATTCTTTTTCACCAACAGCAAAATGATCCGTAAAAAATGGGAGTGGGTAATAAGCCGAATCCTGTCGCCACCTTAGCGGTGGCCGGCGACCATTTATCTAGGATGGCGATTGCTCGCCACCTCAAGCGACTTACCCGAGAACTTTAGGCGGGCCACCTTCAAGCGTTCTCCTATTTAGTCTTGCTCCGAATGGGGTTTACCAAGCTTTCCCGATCACCCGAGAAACTGGTGAGCTCTTACCTCACCTTTTCACCCTTACCCCGCTAAAGCGAGGCGGTATCTTTTCTGTGGCACTTTCCTTAGGGTTGCCCCCAGTCGCCGTTAGCGACCATTCCGCCCTGTGGAGTTCGGACTTTCCTCGTTGGCGATAATGCCATCGCGGCCACCTAACCCACTCCCTGGCGCGACCCGTAGGCACAAACAGAGGAAAGAAAGCAAACGAAAACTGTTGAATTGGCGACTGCCGCAGAAATGAGACACAAGACCGGTACTACTTTTCCGAAGCTATCCTTTTGATAGCTTCCAGGCCTTGAATGATCCGCTGTAGCAAATCACGATCCAAGACACTCCGTAACAACGCATCTTCGTGTTTTTTTGCCATGTGCATCTTCGCCCCTTCAATTGTGAGGCGTTCCTCATATATCAGTCTTTTGATTGACTGCAGATGTTCCAGATCTTTACGGCGATACAGGCGCTGACCGCTACGAGAGCGAGAGGGCTTTATATTTTTAAATTCCATTTCCCAGTAGCGAATAACACTGGGAGAAACCCCCAGGATCCTTGCCACATCACCAATACGGAAAAAAACCTTGCCCGTCGTATCCGAAGAAGCTCCCCCGCCCAGCATCCCTTCACCTAGAGGCTTCTCTTCAGCTAGCTGTGGAGCCTTTTCCGTCATGGGCTGTTACTACCTTTCGTTCATCATGTCCCTAAGAACATTGCTGGATTTAAAGACCAAAACTCTTCGAGCTGTGATCTCCATCGACTCACCTGTCTTCGGGTTACGCCCACGGCGTGAGCGTTTGTCCTTGGTTTCAAAGTTGCCAAATCCAGAGATTTTCACCTTCTCCCCGTTGACTATGGCCTCCTTGATAATGTCCAAAAATGTCTCCACTATCCTCACCGAATCTCCCTTTGAGAGACCAAGCTTGTCATACACAAGCTGCACCATGTCTTTCTTCGTCATAAAAAATCCTCCCGCTTATTATTAGCCTCTTAATTCCGCACCAGAATTTTGCACCAGCGCCTTCAGCACCCGTTCATGGGCTTCTTTAATCTCTTCTTCGGTGAGCGTTTTTTCCGAGGAACGATAAACAAATCTCACCGCCATACTCTTTTTTCCTGCAGCAACGCCTTTGCCCCGAAATACATCAAAAACTGTTGTTTTTTCAAGCAATTGTTCATTGGCTGCGGCAATATACCCTTCAATAGCAAAAAAAGTTACCGCTTCCTCTACCAAAAAAGAAACATCGCGATAGCTGGAGGGGAATTTAGGTAGCGCCTTAATGGTTTTCTTCGTATCCTGCACCAATTCCGTAAGGAGATCTAGACTGCACTCCAACACTGTGGGGACAACATTCAAATCAAAACGCGCCAGCACTTCGGGATGCAACTCACCGATGAAACCGACCTTTTGCTCATCTACAAAAATTCCTGCCGAGCGATAAGGGTGTAAAAACGGTTCGGTAACCTCCCCTCGCCAAGAAACATTGCGCAGAGACAGCGCTGAGAAGAGCCCCTCCACCGCTCCCTTGACATCGTAGTACCCTGCAGGACTCTTACCAAAGTGGCAATTCTGCCCAAAAGCCATCCCGCAAACAACGGCGCAAAGACGGTTCTCCTCCCTCGGTAATTCAGCTATCCCCTTAGAAAAGAATACTCTGCCAATCTCAAAGAGCTTCAAATCGGTGTTACCGCTATAGACATTATTTCTTAGCGTTTGCAATGCACTATAAACAAGAGTCGTGCGCATTACTCCGTGATCCTCCACCAGCGGGTTACGGAGAACTACAAAATTGCGCCTCTCATCAGCCAGCGGCAAATTCAACAAATCGACCGCCTTGGGGTTGATAAAGCTAAATGTGAGAATCTGCGAATAACCATAGCCGCTAAAAACATCGCTGACTACTTCTTCCACCTTTTCTCTGCCGGAGGGAAGCGCGACCGCCGCCGCAAAAGTGGGTAAGGTTGTTGCGACTCGATCATAGCCGTAGATGCGTACAACCTCTTCTATCAAATCGGCTTCTCTTGTTATATCAACACGATATGATGGCGGATTAACCAAAAACCCCTCTTTTATCCTGCTACATTCCATCCCCAGGGAAGTAAAAATCCGCATAACTTCTTCCTGCGGTATTACCATACCAATGAGGGATGCCATCTTGTTCTCCCGCAGTTGGATGCCCTGGGCGACTTCCACCCTCTGCGGATATTCATCAATGCAACCGTTATAAATAACACCCCCAGCCGTTTGTGCGATGAGGTAGGCGGCGCGTTTCAGTGCGGTTAGCACCCCGTTGGGATCAATTCCCTTTTCGAACCTGAGTGAGGCATCCGTTCCCATGCCCAAATACCGGGCTGATTTCCTGATTGATACCGGGTTGAAATAAGCGCTTTCCAGTAATACCGTTTTTGTCTCGGGGCATATCTCAGAGTTGTCTCCACCCATTATCCCCGCAATCGCCACAGGCTTTTCTGCATCACAGATCATCAGGATTTCTTTTCGTAGAATCCGTTCCTTACCATCAAGCGATACGAATTTTTCGCCGTCCTGCGAAGAGCGTACGATAATTTTACCACCAGCCAACAACTCGTAATCAAAGGCGTGAAGTGGCTGCCCCATCTCCATCATCACATAGTTCGTAACATCAACCACATTACTGATGGCTCTGATCCCCACAGCTTCTAACCTCTGACGCATCCATAAGGGGGATTGACCAATTTTCACGCCAGCAATCATCATCGCACTATAACGAGGGCAAAGGTGCGGCGCGTCAATCTTGACAGAAGCAAATTCCGCGATATGGCTTTCCACCTGCTTCAATTCGCAGGATACTTCTTTAAGTGGTCTGTCAAATAACGCCGCCACCTCTCTGGCAATCCCGATGATGGAATAACAATCGGCACGGTTTGGGGTTATGGAGACATTCAAGGTAGTGTCGCCAAGATTTAACACTTCAGCCAGTTCTCTGCCTAACGGCAGATTCTCCGGAAGTAGCATTATCCCACTATTATCGGAGCCTATCCCCAATTCTTCTTCAGAACAAAGCATCCCATGGGAAACAACCCCCCTGATAGAGCTAGCCCCTATCTTCTCTCTTCCCGGCAATGTTGCTCCAACATTGGCAAGGGGTACAACACTACCAGCCGCAATGTTGTCCGCCCCACAAACAACAGGCACGGTTTCTGTTCCTGTAAAAATTTGACACAGCAAAAGCCTATTGGCATCTGAATGCACCTCAATATCTACGACACGCGCCACAATGACACCACTAAAGGCGGGATGTTTTTCTTCAATACCCTCAACCTCAAGTCCCGCCATCGTTAGCTTTTGCGCGATTGCGTCTGGAGTTATATCAGCAATATCAACATGTTCGTTAAGCCATTTGAGCGAAATTAGCATAATTAGAACTGCTCCAAAAATCTCACATCGTTTTCAAAAAAATGGCGAATATCAGAAACGCCATATTTGAGCATCACCACCCGTTCTACCCCAACACCAAAAGCAAAACCGGAAAACTTATCATAATCATAGCCAACATTGGCAAAAACGGCGGGATCAATCATCCCACAACCTAGTATCTCCAACCAGCCGCTATGTGAGCAGGAACGGCAACCGCTACCATGGCAAATACCGCACTGAATATCCACCTCGGCACTTGGTTCGGTAAAGGGGAAAAAACTAGGCCGAAATCTTAAAATGGTATCTTCCCCGAAAATTTTTTGCAGGAACAACAACAAAACCCCCTTGAGATCGCCAAAGGTAACTCCTATATCAACGACAAAACCTTCAATCTGATGAAACATTGGCGAGTGGGTAATGTCCCAATCGGGGCGATAGACTCTCCCAGGAGAAATGATGCGTAACGGAGGATTCGTTCCTTCCATCACGCGGATCTGAACGGGGGAGGTGTGTGTGCGCAATACAACATCATCGGTAACATAAAAGGTGTCCTGCATATCGCGGGAAGAATGGTCTTTGGGAATATTGAGCGACGAAAAATTGTAGCTATCCGTTTCAACTTCGGGACCATCGGCAATGGAAAACCCCATAGATGTAAAAATGGTGCAAATTTCATTGCTAACCTTGACAATGGGGTGGATGCCACCACGAGGAAGTGTCCTTCCCGGAAGGGTAACATCTATCGCTTGTTTAAGCAGGCTGGCGGAAGCACCACTCGCCAAGATAACGGAGCTTCTTTCTTCTAACGCCGTTTCTATCCTGTTTTTTAATTCGTTACACGACTTTCCCCATTGTGCCCTTGATTCGGGAGGCTGTTGGGATACTTCTCTCAGAAGTGCCGTTACGACACCCTTACGCCCGAGATACTTAAGCCTCAAACCTTGCAAACCCGCCATGTCAGTTACATCGGCGACTTCTCGCAACGAAACTCTCTCAATTTCAGCAATATTTGCTTTCATAACAGAGTCTGGGATGACATCAGAAGACAAATTAGAGACTGCCATCATTATGATTGAAGCTTGGCCCTAGCGGTTTTAACAATCTCGAAAAATCCGTTCGGGTCATGGATAGCAATATCGGAAAGCACCTTACGGTCAATCTCTATTCCGGCTTTCTTCATCCCATCAATCAGACGGCTATAGGTTATGTCATTTATCCTAGCGGCAGCAGAAATACGCGCTATCCATAAAGAACGGAATTCACGCTTGCGTACCCTCCTATCGCGGAAGGCGTACCGTAAAGCACGATCAACGGCTTCTTTGGCAGTACGCAACAAGCGACTCCGGGCACCAAAAAATCCCTTTGCCATTTTTAATATTTTTCTTCGCTTTTTCTTCGAATGAACAGCCCTCTTTACTCTGGACATCTCCCACAATTCTCCTCTCTTGTTAGGCGTAGGGTAATAGCGACCTTATCGCCGCCTCGTTTGTATGGTGTACCAATGCGCCCCGTCTCAAATTCCGCTTTTGTTTTTGCGTTTTGCTCGTCAGGATATGACGGCGATAAGCCTTTGACCTCTTTATCTTCCCCGTAGCGGTAAAACTAAATCGCTTTTTTGCCCCGCTATGCGTTTTTTGTTTCGACATATTTCTCTCCTAATTGGTTATTTTTTCTTGGCAACGGGGGCAACAACCATTGTCATACGCCGCCCTTCCATCTTCGCCACTTGCTCAATAGAGGCCACTTCCGCAAGGAATTCTTTTATTTCCTCCATCGCTTTCATCGCCAGATCGGTATAGGCAATCTCCCTGCCGCGAAAGATCATCGTTATCTTCACCTTATCGCCCTGCTCCAAAAACCGCCGAATATGCTTTATCTTCGTTTGCAAATCGTGATCTTCGGTTTTTGGCCGTAAACGAATCTCCTTCACCTGAGAAACTACCTGCTTCTTTTTCGCAATCTGCATCCTTTTGCTTTGCTGATAGCGAAACTTTCCGTAATCCATAATACGGCAGACCGGCGGGGCGGCTGTTGGCGAAACCTCAACCAAATCAAGCTCGGCAACAATGGCGCGGGAATTTGCATCCGCAACACTCATAATTCCTAGTGGCTCGCCATCGGCGCCGACAACTCTAACCACAGGCACCCTTATTTCTCCGTTTATTCTTAATTCCTTACTTATACGACACCTCCAACAATTTTTTACTCATATCGCTGGGACAACGAAACAACTTCGCGAATAAACTCCTCCACGCTCACGGATGGCAGTTGTTCGCCTCCTCGTTTGCGAAGCGCTACCGTCCCATTTTCAATCTCTTTATCCCCAACAACCAACGCATAGGGGGTTTTTTGTAACTGTGCCTCACGCACCTTATATCCCAACTTTTCGTTACGGAAATCCCCTTCGCTACGAATTCCAGCACTCTTAAGCAATTCTAGCACCTTTTGTCCATAGGGGATGTGTTTGTCCGTTACGGTAACAACAACCGCCTGCACGGGGGAAAGCCAAAGAGGAAACGCTCCAGCGAAGTGTTCAATTAACACCCCCATAAACCTTTCAATCGCTCCTAAAATAACACGATGCAACATCACCGGTCGATGCCGCAGGCCATCCTCCCCGATATAATGCAACTCAAACCTCTCTGGCAAGGTAAAGTCACACTGAATAGTCGCACATTGCCACTTGCGATTCAACGCATCTTTTATCTTGAAATCTATCTTCGGACCATAAAAAGCTCCATCACCTTGGTGTACATCGTAGGGTATCGCACTCTCAACAAGGGCCCCTCTCAGAGCGCTGGTCGCCAATTCCCAATCGCTATCGCTACCTATCGATTTGACGGGACGGGTACTCAATTCCACTTCATACTCAAAACCAAATATCTGCATCGCGGTTGCAACAAAATCGGCAACCCCTTTTATCTCTGAGGAAAGCTGTTCCGGGGTACAGATTATGTGAGCATCATCCTGGGTGAACTGTCTCACTCGCATTAAGCCGTGCAACACTCCCGCTTTTTCATGGCGGTGCACCGTACCCAACTCAAAGTAGCGAATGGGCAGATCGCGGTACGAACGAAGCTGTGATTTGTAAATGAGCATATGAGAAATGCAGTTCATGGGCTTGATGCCGTATGATTGCCCATCAACCTCAGTGAAATACATATTCTCTCGGTAGTTATCGTAGTGCCCGGAAAGCTTCCACAAGTCGGCCTTCAATATCTGTGGGCCCATGACCATTTGGTATCCTCTTTTTATATGTTCCTTCCGCTCCCACTCCTCTATCAGGTATCGCAACATCATGCCTTTGGGATGGAAGATGACCAAACCCGCACCTGCCTCTTCAGACACCTGAAAGAGATCCAAATCTTTACCTATACGACGATGGTCTCGTCGCTTCGCCTCTTCAACAAGATGGAGATACTCATCCAGTTCTTGTTTACTAGAAAAAGCCGTCCCATATATCCGTTGGAGCATTTTGTTTTTCTCGTCGCCGCGCCAATAAGCCCCTGCAACCGAAAGCAACTTGAATGCGCCGACCTTTCCTGTAGAAGCAATATGCGGGCCTCGGCAAAGATCGACAAAATCCCCCTGACGGTAAATGCTAACATTCGTAACTTCTGGAGGCAGATCATTGATAAGCTCAACCTTGTAGCTCTCCCCCAGTTTCTCAAAGAGTAAGGTCGCCTCTGATCGAGACATTTCCTCACGAGAAAAAGCTCCATCCTCAGCTATTATTTCCCGCATCTTTTGCTCAATAAGTTCCAGATCGGCGGAGGTAAAAGGCTCCTCCCTTTCAAAATCGTAGTAAAAACCACTTTCTATCGCTGGTCCTATGGCGACTTTGATAGCAGGAAATAGGGATTTTACCGCCTCCGCCATGATGTGTGAGGCGCTATGACGAATTATCTCCAAACCCTGTTGGGAGTTGGCTTCAATGCCAACAATGGAACAATCTTCATATAGGGCAGCGTTAATATCTACAGCCTTGTCCGCAATGCTTGCCGCCACCGCAAGGAAGTGCCCATCAAGCTCTAGAGCTTCACGAGCAGAGCTTCCCCTGGGAACATCTCTGACTGTCCCGCTCGGAAAAGAAATTTTCAGGTAATTCGACATTTTAGCACCACTGTCCAAGAATAAAACCAGCCAAGAAAACACGGGGCATCATCTCGCAAAACAGATGATGCCCCGTGGCACCTGTTCGCCTACAAAGGGAAGATGGTAGGCACGCAGGGATTTGAACCCTGGACATCCACCGCGTCAGGATGGCGCTCTCCCCCTGAGCTACGTGCCTCCGCATTCACAGGTCGCAACGGCTAACAACAAAAAAAAGCCGTGTCAAGAAAATCGTCTGCCGAACAAAAGAACCAAGGCACCTACCCACAACACAGCCTAGCTACGAGACATTGAGTGGCGATAGTAAAAGCAGGTGTATAGGTGGCTACCCTTCTCCCTGCAGAACACTTAACATTGCCGCTGGGGTATCCACCAAAAAGTCTGGGCGTGCCATCGCAAGGCATTTTTTTTCGTGCCATCCCCAGGTAACCGCCATTACCTTCACCCCAGCTAAACGGGCTTCTTTAATATCACCCACTGTATCGCCGATGTAGATGGTTTCATCCTTCTTAGCGCCAAACTTCTCCATTGCATAAGCAATTTTTTCCTTCTTCGAATGAAGAAATTCCGAACCTAGAACCTCTTGGCAAAATGCTCCTACACACCAGTGTTCCAAAATGGCGGCAATCGCCGCGGCAGAGTTAGAAGAAATAATAACCACATCTTTCCCGACCGCACGCACGGAAGCAATAACTTCATCCCAAGGAATTATCCGCCGAACATCAATTGCCCCCAGAATCGGTTCCGATTTTTCGGCAAAGGCTAACAAATCAACCCCACGGAGGGACAAGGCTTCATAAAAATTATCATCAAAGAGCGCGAGGAAGTCCTCGCGAGTTTTTACAACATCGCTGCCTATGGCGGCAAGACAACTCGCAACGGTTTCTTCATAAACAACAAGCGAGTCAACCAAAACACCGTCGAAATCAAATAAAACCAACTTTAACATTCCCCAAACTCCTTCTATCGCTTGCCTTCGTCTCTGACCAACAACGCCCGAATGCTTTTCTTGCCAGGCCTTTTAATGATGCCGCGCTCAGTAATAATTGCCGTAATTAGCCTCGCAGGGGTAACATCAAAAGCCGGGTTAAAGACGGAAATACCTTTAGGTGCAATGCGCTTTACGCCAATATGCGTAACCTCCTCAGGTGCCCTTTCTTCAATGGGAATGTCGCAGCCGTTGTCAATTGATAAATCAAATGTCGCCAGCGGTGCCGCAACATAAAAAGGAATTTTATGTGCCTTCGCCAAAACGGCGAGAGAATAAGTGCCAATTTTGTTGGCCACATCGCCATTGGCGGCGATCCTATCGGCACCCGTAATTATCTTGTTCACCCGTCCAGACGCCATCAATGACCCCGCCATGCTGTCGCAAATTAATGTTGCCGGAATTTTTTCATACTGCATTTCCCAAGCGGTAAGCCTTGCACCTTGTAAGACGGGGCGGGTTTCATCAATGAACAAAGAAAAGTTCTTTCCCTTCTGCCGCGCCGAGCGGAGCACGCCTAAAGCGGTTCCGTAACCAGCACAGGCAAGCGCTCCCGCGTTACAGTGAGTAAGAATGGCATCACCATCATCAATGAGTGCCTGCCCATGTTCCCCCAGGGCGATATTCGTTTTGATATCGTTATCTACAAGCTCCAGCGCAACTTCTAAAAGGCGTTGCGAGATCCGTGCTGAGGAAAAATCAGCGGCTGTTGCCTGAAGAAAAGCGCTCTTCATCTGCTTAATAGCCCAAAAAAGATTCACCGCCGTAGGGCGAGAATGGGAAAACTCTGTGGCAATTTTGGCAAACCGTTGGTGCAGAGCAACGCGATCACGGGTTACCTTCCGCATTCCCAGCGCAATTCCCAAGGCGGCAGCAACTCCGATTGCTGGTGCACCACGCACGGCAAGTGTTTTAATTGCCTGAATGACCTGGTGATAGTTGCGACACACAAGCAAAGGAAGACTTCCTCCAATGGCTACTGGCAGTTTCCGCTGATCAAGCAAAACCACCGCTTCGTTTTCCCAATAAACAGTTCTTATCATTTCCTTCTGTCAATCTCCCCCGTCTTTGCTTAGGTGGCAACCTCAAAAAAATAACCGCTTGTCAATCAAAACCTGCCTGATGTAGCAATTTAGCGGTGTATTGCTTTGACCATACCAAAACTACATGTTAGGCATGACACCTCATGCCAACAAGGGAGATAATCTCAAAACATATGCCTCAGGAGAACAACTATGTACGCCTACGAAAAGCCGGATAATTTGGTGGAACTTTGGGAGAACAGTGTTGTCAAACACGCCCGAAACAAGATCTTTGGCACTAAAAACAGTAAGGGGGTTTATGAGTGGCTAACTTATGCCGAGGTTGACAAGATGGTAAACGACCTCCGAGCGGGGTTGGCTTTGCTCGGCATCAAGAAAGGTAGCACGGTTGGCATCATCGCCGGCAACCGTTACGAGTGGGCCGTCGCGGCGTTTGCCACCTATGGGAGGGAGGCTCGCTTTGTCCCACTGTACGAACACGATCTTTTACGCACATGGAAGTACATCATCGCTGATAGCGCAGTAGAAGTACTCTTTGTAGCCAATGAGGGGATACTCGAAAAAGTCAGGGGTTTTCTGGCGGAAATCCCCACATTGAAGAACATTTTCATCATCGATTCCGACAAGGGAAACTCTATGACAGTGCTGATGAAGCAAGGCGCTACCGCCCCCGTGGCAGCTTCCCGCCCTGACCCGCAAGATGTGGCTGGCATCCTTTACACTTCTGGTACAACGGGGGAACCCAAAGGGGTTTTACTTTCTCATGGTAATTTGACGAGTAATTTCCTTGCAGCGCGCAAGAGATTTCCCGAACTAAACGAAAAAACGGTAACCCTGGCAATTCTCCCCTGGGCACATTCCTACGGGCAGAATGCGGAGCTTTATCCGATGATCTACATAGGAGCAGCCATGGGACTGGTGGAAAATACCAGCACAATCGCCAATGACATTGCCTTGGTAAGGCCAACCTGGCTCTTCGCGGTTCCACGCATCCTTAACGCAGTATATGACAGCATAACTAAAAAAATTCGCACTGGCGGGTTGGCGGAAAAGCTCTTTGACATGGGCGTCAACTCCGGCAAACGAGAGACCAACAAAAAAGAGTCTCTATCCAATATCAAGATGGCAATTGCCGATAAAATTGTTTTCAATAAAATTAGGGAAAAACTCGGGGGAAGGCTTGAGGGCGTGTTAAGTGGCTCGGCAGTGCTTAAACCTGAAGTTGCCCAGTTCTTTTTCGATATCGGCATCCCCACCTATGACTGCTATGGTCTGACGGAAGCATCGCCAGCAGTTACTGTCAATGCGCCCGATAACCACCGTTTAGGTTCTGTAGGCAAGGCGCTGGACGGTGTGAAAATAACCATCGATAAAACACTAACCGGGCAGTACACAAATGATGGAGAAGTCGTTGTTCATGGACCTGGCGTAATGCTCGGGTACCACAACAAACACGGGCAAACCAAGGCCGCACTAACCAACGATGGTGGGCTACGCACGGGAGATCGTGGTTATCTGGATAAGGATGGTTTTCTTTTTATCACGGGGAGAATTAAGGAACAGTACAAGCTGGATAACGGTATTTTTGTTTTTCCCTCCCATATAGAGGAAGATATTACGACGGTCCCGTATATCCTTAACGCTTTTGTTTATGGCGATAACCGCCATTACAATGTCTGCCTTATTGTTCCTAACTTCGCCAATCTCAAAGGCTTTATCAAGGAGAAAGGTTTAACAGGAAACAATGAAGCACTAACACAAAATAAGGTGCTTATTGATTTTATCGCTAGTGCGGTTACCAAAGCCCTTGAGGTCAAATATACAGATTACGAAGATGGCGAAGCAATTACCCTCTTGGCATGTGAAGACGGATACATTCGGAGGGTTGCCTCCGCGCTGGAATTTGGAGATGATGTTGCTTATACCGAAATGCCGAAAAAATACGCCCTCATCGCCGAACCTTTTACCGTGGCTAACGGATTATTAACACAGACATTAAAACCAAGACGCAATGCCATTTGGGAAAGGTTTAAAGACACCATTGAAGATTTATACGAATAGATGAAATCCCGTTTCATGGGCGCGTATGGGCTAAGCAAACGGACTGTGTCTGACAATAATAGGAGCAACGGGGTTATTCCCCATAAAAGTATAAAGCTAAGGAGAACAGTTATGTACGAGTATGAAAAGCCGGATAACTTGGTAGCACTTTGGGAAAATAGCGTCGCCAAACACCCCAACAACAAGATATTTGGCACTAAGAGTAAACAAGGCGTTTACGAATGGCTAACCTACCGAGAAGTTGATAAAATGATAAACGACCTCCGAGCGGGGCTAGCACTGCTCGGCATCAACAAAGGTGGTGTTGTCGGTATCATCGCCAATAATCGTTACGAGTGGGTTCTTGCCGCTTTCGCCACCTACGGCAGAGAAGCACGGTTTATCCCAATGTATGAACAGGAGTTACTGCGTATCTGGAAATACATTATCACTGATGGTGGGGTTGAAGTACTCCTTGTTGCTAACGAGGGAATTTATGAAAAGGTAAAAGGATTTATTGGCGAAATCCCCACCCTGAAGCACATTTTGGTTATTGATTCTGACAGGGAGTACTCCTTGGCGGCGTTAATGAAACGAGGTGCGGAGACCCCCGTTTCTTCTTCCCAACCTTCCCCCTACGATGTGGCGGGACTTATTTACACCTCGGGCACTACGGGAGAACCTAAAGGAGTTTTGCTTTCGCATGGAAATTTCACGAGCAACCTCATTGCGGGAATTAAAAAATATCCCCACCTTGATGAAAATACGGTAACATTGGCGATACTTCCTTGGGCGCATTCCTATGCTCAAACTGGCGAACTCTATGCGATGATCCACCTAGGAGCAAGAATGGGGCTGGTGGAAAATACGAATACCATTGCCAACGACATTGCACTGGTTAAGCCCACCTGGCTCATTGCCGTTCCACGGGTATTCAACAAGATATACGAGGGTATAACAACCAAGATGCGCAACGAAGGCGGTTTGGCAAAGAAGCTTTTTGATATGGGAATCAACTCTGCCAAAAAGAAACGGGAATTGAGCAAGGAAGGGCGTAAAGAAACCATTACTAACATTAAATTCGCCATCGCTGATAAAATCGTCTTTGGCAAAATTCGCGAAAAACTGGGAGGCAGGCTTACAGGTTCAATGACCGCCTCTGCTATGATGAATCGAGAGGTTGCTCAGTTCTTTTTTGATATCGGCATTCCCGTTTACGATTGTTATGGCATGACGGAATCATCGCCAGCAATTGCGATGAATGCCTCTTATAACTACCGCATGGGGTCAGTGGGAACGGCGATTGAGAGATTAAAAATAGTCATTGATAAAACACTAACAGGTGCTGATTCTCGTGATGGAGAGATTGTCGTTTATGGTCCGAACATCATGATTGGATACCACAATAAACCAGAACAAACGAAAGAAGTGCTTACCGCAGATGGTGGTTTGCGTACGGGAGATAGGGGTTACCTTGATGAGGATGGTTTCCTCTTCATCACGGGAAGAATAAAGGAGCAGTACAAGCTGGAGAATGGCAAATTCGTTTTCCCCGCATCGTTGGAGGAGGACATTGCCTTGGTGCCCTATGTACTCAATGTTCTGATTCATGGCGAAAATCGCGCCTATAATGTTTGCCTCATCGTTCCCAACTTTGATAACCTTCAAGCCTTTTTAAAGGAAAAAGGATTGACCGGCGATAAAGAAACACTGGCAAAAAACAAACTCCTCGTTGATTTCATCGCCAATGAGATTAACAAATCGCTTGCCGAAAAATACGGCGCTTATGAAATTCCCAAAAAATATGCGTTGGTTGCCGAACCATTCAGCGTGGATAATGGTTTGTTAACCCAGACTCTCAAACTAAAGCGAAAGGTTGTTTTCGAGAGGTTCAAAGGCACCATTGAAGGATTATACAGCTAAGGATGAAGCCATTTGCACGGGGCAATGTGGCTATAGCCAGATATGCCGTCAATGCGAACGAGAGAAACTCGCCACCATACCGGAGAATATAAAAATAACAGAAGGTGGAGAACAAACAGAGGTAGCCATGGAAGAATCCCGCCCGGCTTGAGGGTTGGCTTTGTCCATACTGCTTGTTCTGTTTTCGTTAAGCGCTTAAAGGTTGCACCAATGTTTTTTGCAAACCCCCCAACAAGATCGTTGGGGGGTTTGCTTTTTGTTGGGTGACATGATACGAGTCGCCCATCTTAAAAAAATAAATCAGTGAGCAAAACTCATGAAAACAGGCATTGTCCGTGATGACCGCTACATCAACCATGGTCATGAATCTCACCCCGAATCCCCCCGCCGTTTGCAAAGCGTTCATGCGATGGTGGATAGCCCTGAAATGGCATCGCTATTTGTCAGAATCCCGCCTCGTTACGCCTCCGAAGAGGAATTACGAATGGTGCATACAAAGAGTTACATTGAGGAGGTCGCGGCTACCGAAGGACAAGGTATCGCTTGGCTAGATCCCGATACCCAAACATCGGAGGATAGCTTCCAAACCGCAAAACTGGCGGTGGGTGGGGTTTTGAACGCCGTTGATGCCGTTGTGGGAGGCAAGGTCAACAACGCCTTCGCCTTGGTGCGTCCGCCTGGGCATCATTCTCATTCGCGCCGCGCCGCAGGATTTTGTCTTTTCAATAATGTTGCTCTTGCCGCCCAGCAAGCTTTGAAGAAACATAAACTAGAGCGGGTTTTGATAGTTGATTGGGATCTCCACCATGGAGATGGAACTCAAGACACTTTTTATGAGAGTAATAGTGTTCTTTTCTTTTCTTCTCATCAATATCCCTATTATCCTGGTAGCGGTGCGCTTCAGGAAGTGGGCAATGGAGATGGCCTCGGCTATACCATCAATGTGCCCCTAGCCACCGGCGCAGGTAATGCCGAGTACCTTAAAATTTATCAACAGTTGCTCGTCCCTGCAACTCTGGCTTTTAAGCCAGAGCTGATAATTGTCTCTGCGGGTTTTGATACCTATTTCATGGACCCACTAGGCGGAATGAAGGTAACGACCGAAGGGTACGCCTACCTCACCAGAATGGTAATGGATTTGGCAAAGGTGTGCTGTAAAAATCGGTTATTGGTTGTTCTGGAAGGCGGTTATCATCTTCAGGGTCTTACCGCTTCCATAAAAGCGGTGTTGCTGGAATTGAAGGAAGAGACGAAGACCCAGCCCAAGATGTTGGAAATGATAGCCTCTGGTGCGTCCTCCGATTATGACGCTGTTATTAGCAAGGTAAAAGATAAGCTGTGCGACTTTTGGTATAAATAGGAGAAAAATGAAAATAGGAAAAGCTGAAGTGGCTCATATCGCTAACCTTTCTCGCTTGGAATTCGGCGATGCGGAAATGGAGTTATTTACCTCCCAATTAAACGATATCCTCCTTTACATGGAAAAACTAAGCGCGGTTGATACCGCAAGCGTTATGCCCGCTACTACCCAGGAGATGGCAAGGCACAACGCTTTTCGCGAGGATGTCGTAGCACCTTCACTTTCCAGCGAGGAAGCGCTACGCAACGCCCCCGATGCCACGGGAGATTGTATTCGCGTTCCCAAGGTGGTGGAGTAAAAACTGTTTAAGTTAGCGCGGGCCGTATCCTGTTTCGGAAAAGAAACCCAAAGGAGTCTATTGTGGAGTTACATTTTTTAACCATTGGTGAATTGCGGGAAAAGATCGCCACAAGGGAGATTGCTGCAACCACTGTCGTTCGTAGTATCCTGAAACGAATAGCGGAGGTTGACACTCAAGTTCATGCATACATCAATGTGCTTTCTGAAAGTGCAATGGCGGAGGCGGAACTCATTGATGCAGCAATTGCCAAAGGCATTATTAAACCGCTTAGCGGCGTTCCCATCGCCCTGAAGGATATCTGTTGTACCAAGGGAATAGAAACCACCTGTTGTTCACGGATACTGCGCGGCTTCATTCCTCCCTACGATGCCACGGTGGTGGAAAAATTGCGAGAAGCGGGAGCAATAATCATCGGCAAAACAAACATGGACGAATTTGCCATGGGTTCTTCAACGGAAACATCCTGTTTTGGTGCCACCCGCAATCCCTACGATTTAACAAGAATTCCCGGAGGCTCCAGCGGTGGATCTGCGGCGGCAGTTGCTGCCGATGAATGTCTAGCCGCCATCGGCTCCGATACTGGCGGCTCGATTAGACAACCTGCTGCGCTTTGTGGTGTTGTTGGGTTAAAGCCCACCTATGGTCGGGTTTCGCGTTTCGGCTTAATTGCCTTTGCTTCTTCGCTGGACCAAATAGGGCCATTCACCAAGACGGTTGCCGATAGTGCATTAATGCTCTCCGTCTTGGCGGGCTACGATGCCAAGGATTCCACCTCCGTTAACTTACCCGTTCCCGACTATTCCGCCTTTCTTGGCCGTGATATTCGCGGGTGGCGCATAGGTATTCCGAGGGAATACTTTATTGGCGGTATTGATACCGAAACACAAAGTGCACTGGATGGTGTTATGAGGACATTGCAAGCTTGCGGGGCAAGCTGTGTTGATATTTCCCTTCCCCATACCGAGTACTGCCTTGCCGTTTACTACATTGTAGCACCAGCGGAAGCCAGCTCCAATCTGGCACGCTATGACGGTATCAAATACGGAATGCGAGTCGAAAAATTTTCCGACTTAAAAGACCTCTACAAAAAAACACGCTCCCAGGGCTTTGGTTCCGAGGTGAAACGCCGAATAATGCTGGGCACCTATGTTCTTTCTTCCGGCTATTATGATGCCTACTACAAGAAGGCTTCTCGGGTAAGGACGCTCATAAAACAGGATTTTGCGGATGCTTTTCGCGTTTGTGATGTCATCCTCACCCCCACAACACCCTCCGCAGCGTTCAAAATCGGCGAGAAGACCAATGACCCGATGCAGATGTATTTATCCGATATTTTTACTATTTCTACAAATTTGGCGGGTATTCCTGGAATCTCCGTTCCCTGCGGTTACACCGCTTCCGGTTTACCCATCGGGGCACAGTTTTTAGCTGGGCATTTTGAAGAAGCAAAATTGCTACAAGTTACGGCGGCATATGAACAGGCGGGAACTTTTATAAAGAGGAGGCCAAAGATATAATGGATTTTACCACCGTTATCGGTTTGGAGGTACACGCACAACTCCTGACAAAATCAAAGATTTTCTGTTCTTGTTCAACAACCTTTGGTGCTTCACCAAATTCCCACACCTGCCCCGTATGCTTGGGAATGCCGGGTGTCTTGCCAGTCCTGAATAAAACCGTCGTTGAGTTTGCGATGAAGATGGCCTTGGCGACCAATTGTAACATCAATAAATTCAGTTCCTTTGCCCGTAAAAATTATTTTTATCCCGATTTGCCTAAGGCTTATCAGATATCGCAATACTCCGAACCGCTCGCCGAGCATGGTTATATGGATATTGAGCTGGACGGCAAGATGAAGCGCATTGGCATCACCAGAATTCACATTGAAGAAGATGCAGGGAAGTTACTTCACGATGACCATAACCCCTTTAGCTATGTTGACCTCAATCGCACGGGGGTCCCGCTGATTGAAATCGTCTCCGAACCGGATATGCACTCAGCAGAGGAAGCTGCGGCTTATCTCCGCGCTTTGCATGAAATTCTGGTTTATCTGGAGATTTG
Organism: Deltaproteobacteria bacterium; assembly: GCA_021737325.1. Classification (GTDB taxonomy): domain Bacteria; phylum Desulfobacterota; class Syntrophia; order Syntrophales; family JAIPED01; genus JAIPED01. The sequence goes on along the minus strand of JAIPED010000013.1, from coordinate 8,040 downwards.
CGATGGCACTATGGAAGAAGGATCCTTTCGGTGCGACGCAAATGTCTCTATTATGCCTGTTGGTTCTCAGGAGTTCGGGACTCGTGCCGAGCTTAAAAATATGAATTCATTTCGCAATGTGCAACGCGCAATTGAATATGAAGTAAAGCGGCAAAGTTATTTAATTGAAAATGGTGGCAGAGTAATTCAGGAAACCCGTCTTTGGGATGCCAACGCTGGGGTTTCCAATTCCATGCGCGGTAAGGAAGAAGCTCATGATTATCGTTATTTTCCTGACCCCGATTTACTCCCCGTTATCGTTAATGACGATTGGATTGCCAGAATGCGCGAATCCCTGCCGGAATTGCCTGCCGCAAAACGCGCTCGCTTCATTGCAGATTACGAAATACCCGCCTATGATGCTGGTGTTCTAACAGCAGATAAGCGCCTTTCCTTTTACTACGAGGAGGTGGTCCGCCTCTCCGGCAAGCCGAAACAGGCAAGCAACTGGGTGATGGGCGAGGTGCTACGCCTACTGAACGAGGATAAAAAGGACATTAGTGCATGTGCGGTTTCTCCCGCAGGATTAGCGATGTTGCTGGAGCTAATCGAAAAAGGAACCATTAGCGGTAAAATGGCCAAGGATGTCATTGTCGAGATGTATGTTGCTGGTGCCATGCCGGATGAAATCATTGCCACTAAGGGGCTTAGCCAGATCAGCGATGAAAGCGCCATCATTGCAACGATTACCGATATCATTGCTAAAAATCCTGAGCAATTAGAACAGTTTCGTGCGGGAAAGGATAAGCTTTTTGGCTTCTTCGTGGGGCAAGCGATGAAGGCAACTGGCGGCAAAGCGAACCCCGCGCTTCTCAATGACCTGCTGAAAAAAATGCTGGCGGCGAATTGAATGAAGTATCGCCACAGAGAAACAATTTGAGAGTTTTACCTTAAAACACCTTAACACTAAACCGCCCGAGCTTTCCCAATTTATAAGGAAAGTCCGGGCGTTTTTTAAAACTATGGTGTTTTGGTAATTCAATTTCCCACTGCTATTCCCCAACAATGCGACCAACAATTCCGTAATGAAGCACCATATCCACAATAGCGCCGTTATTGTTGCCTGTTTGCCGCTTTTAGAAGAGCATCCAGCATCTTTATTTCTTTTTTTATCTTCTCACCCTCAGGGTCGTCCTGCTGAATTTTGGCGAGTTTTTGTTGTTGGCTATCTCTATCCTTTTGCACATTAGCCACATCAACATTCTCCACAGGAAGAACGGTTTCAATAATAACAATGACCCTTGAGCCGGTAACCTCCGCATACCCCTGACCGATAACAAAAAATTCCTTCTTGCTACCTTCCGCCTTGGTGTAGCTCATCAACCCGTAATCCAACCCGGAAAGAAACGGGGTATGTCCCTTAAGAACACCAAACTCTCCCTCGATTCCCGGAAGGAGAACATCCGTTACCTCCCCGCTAAAAACCTGCCTATCGGGGGTTATGACTTCTAACTGTAACATTTCCGACATATCTGCTAATCCTCCTGTTGCGCGGGAATAACCAGAACGACCGCGTAATATTTCCCGCAACTAAACGCGTTACTGTGCAAGACGCTTGGCTTTTTCCACCGCTTCTTCAATGCCACCCACCATGTAAAATGCTTGTTCGGGCAAATCATCGTGTTTGCCTTCCAGAATTTCTTTAAAACCTCTTACCGTATCGGGAACAGAAACGAATTTGCCTTCGGTGCCAGTAAATTGCGCGGCAACAAAGAAGGGCTGCGACAAGAATCGTTGCACCTTTCGCGCACGAGAAACCAACAGCTTATCTTCTTCAGAAAGTTCGTCCATACCGAGAATGGCAATGATATCTTGCAAATCTTTATATTTTTGCAGGGTAACTTGCACCTGCCGTGCCACCTGATAGTGCTCAACACCTAAAACATTGGGATCAAGAATGCGAGAGGTAGAATCCAGCGGATCAACGGCGGGATATATCCCCAACTCCGTTAGGGCGCGAGACAAAACCACCGTGCCATCCAAGTGGGCGAATGTAGTGGCCGGTGCGGGGTCAGTCAAATCGTCGGCAGGAACATAAACACATTGCACTGCCGTGATCGATCCCTTGGTCGTTGAGGTAATTCGCTCTTGAAGCTCTCCAAGGTCGGTTGCCAATGTTGGTTGGTAGCCAACGGCTGAAGGCATTCTTCCCAAAAGCGCTGATACCTCCGCACCCGCTTGAGTAAATCTGAAAATATTATCAACGAAAAGCAAAACATCCTGACCTTCAACATCGCGGAAGTATTCCGCCGCGGCCAACGCGGTCAAAGAAACGCGGGCGCGAGCTCCGGGCGGCTCTGTCATCTGTCCGTAGATGAGAGCGGCTTGTTTAATAACACCCGATTCTTTCATTTCTAAATAAAGATCGTTGCCCTCCCTTGTTCGTTCACCAACGCCGGCAAAAACAGAAATTCCACCATGATGCATGGCGATGTTATGAATCATCTCCATCATAACAACGGTCTTACCAACACCCGCGCCACCAAACATCCCCATCTTGCCACCACGGGGAAAGGGAACGAGCAGGTCAATAACTTTAACACCCGTCTCTAAAACATGGACGGAGGTGTCCTGCTCCAAGAAGGAAGGTGCTTCACGATGGATCGGAGCATAGTGCTTTGCTACTATCGGTCCTAGACCATCCACAGGCCTACCCACAACATTGAGGATGCGCCCTAAACACTCCGGCCCAACGGGAACGGTGATGGGTTGACCAGAATCTCTGGCCTCCATCCCCCGGACTAAACCATCAGTAACATCCATCGCGATACAACGAACAACACCGTCACCAAGATGCTGGGCAACTTCAACAACAAGGTTATCCGCCTCATTGTTAATGGCGGGGTTTGTAATCATAATCGCATTCATGATGGACGGCAATTCGCCACCTGCGAACGAGACATCAACAACCGGTCCAATGACTTGAACAATCTTTCCTACACTCATATTGGTCTCCTTAAAGTAATATTTTCGTCATTACCACTTGCGTCTTGGCTAACCACTCTTGGAAAGCGCTTCCGTACCACCAACAATATCCATCAACTCTGCAGTTATCGCGGATTGGCGCACCTTGTTAAACTTCAGCGTCATGCTGGATATCAGATCCTCACAGTTCTTCGTGGCGTTATCCATTGCCGCCATCCTGGCACCATTTTCTCCCGCGTTTGTTTCCAAAAGGGCTCGGTAAATAATAACATTAATATACATTCGTAAAAATGTGTCGAGCAGAACCTCTTCGGAAGGCTCATAGATGTACTCAACCTTCTGTGAAGAATCCACATCCTCCTCCTTGCCGATAGAAGGCAGGGGAAGCAACCTAACCACCGTGGGCTTTTGTTGCGAAACATTCCTAAACTCGTTATAAATTATGTAGAGTTCATCGTATTCAGCATTGATAAATTGAGGGACAAAATCCTCCCCGATTTTCACCGCCAAATCCATAGTGAATTTGCTCATAACATCAACTCGTTCCCGCTCCACCGTTACTTTTTTGCGGAAAAAATCCCGCCCTTTTCGGCCGACGGGTATTAAGGCAACTTCTTTATTTTTTGCTTTTTCGGCGATGAGAAACTTCTCGGTCGCCTTGATGATGCCGGAATTAAACGCTCCGCAAAGCCCTCTGTCAGAAGTCATACAGATTACCTTGGCTCTCTTCGGCTCTCGAACGGCAAGTAAAGGATGAGTATCCATATCCACTCGCAAAGCAAGGCTATTGATGACTTCCATCAATTTAACCGCATAGGGGCGGAAGTTTTCCATGCGTACCTGAGAAGATTTAAACTTTGCCGCAGCAACCATGTTCATCGCCTTGGTTATCTGCCTTGTCTTCTGTACGGCGGATATCTTTCTTTTTATATCTTTTAATGCTGCCATAATTCGCCTCTCCCTTATGGGGTGAATACCGTATCAAATTCTCCCAGTGCGCCTTTTATTTTCCCTTCCAAATCAGGAGAAATCACTTTCTGCTCGTCAATCTCCTTGAGAACTGAAGGATGCTTGCTTTCCATAAACGCCAAGAGCTGTTGTTCGTAAACGCCGACTTTGTCAGCGGGATGCTTATCCAAGAAGCCACGAGTACCAGCGTAAAGAACTACAACTTCCTGTGCCAAGGACATCGGCTGATACTGGGGTTGCTTAAGCAATTCCACAAGGCGCTTGCCTCTTTCCAACTGTGCCTGGGTTGACTTATCTAAATCGCTACCGAACTGTGCAAATGCGGCCAGCTCTCTAAACTGTGCCAAATCCAGCTTTAGCGTTCCTGCAACCTGCTTCATGGCTTTAACCTGGGCAGCACCACCAACACGCGAAACGGAGAGACCGACATTTATCGCGGGGCGAATACCCGAAAAGAAGAGGTTGGGTTCAAGATAAACCTGACCATCGGTGATGGAAATAACATTAGTGGGAATATAAGCGGAAACATCGCCAGCTTGCGTTTCAATTATCGGCAAAGCTGTTAAGGATCCGCCACCAAGCTCTTTGCTCACCCGCGCCGCTCTTTCCAGTAACCGCGAGTGGTTATAGAATATGTCGCCCGGATATGCCTCGCGTCCAGGGGGACGACGGAGCAACAGGGATATCTGTCTGTAAGCAACAGCCTGCTTAGAAAGATCGTCATAGATTATCAGGGCATCCTGAGCCTTATCGCGGAAATATTCACCTATAGAACATCCTGCATAGGCTGCAATGTATTGCAGGGTGGCAGGGTCACTGGCGCAGGCGGAAACGACACAGGTGTATGAGAGTGCGCCGTTTTTGCGAAGATTTTCTACGACCTGGGCAACGGTAGATTTCTTTTGCCCGATGGCAACATAGATGCATTTAATTCCAGTATCCTTCTGCCTGATGATTGCATCAATGCAGATTGCTGTTTTGCCAATTTGACGGTCGCCAATTACCAACTCGCGCTGCCCTCTGCCGATCGGGGTCATCGCATCAATCGCCTTCAGCCCCGTGTACATGGGTTGATTGACTGGTTGTCGTTGAATAACGCCAGGAGCAACCATTTCAATACGACGAAACTCACTCGTTTCTATCGGACCTTTACCGTCTATCGGCTTACCCGTCGCATCAATAACTCGACCCAAAACCGCCTCACCAACGGGAACTTGGGCGATTTTACCAGTGCGTTTGACAACATCACCTTCTTTAATGTGCACGACATTTCCCAGAATGGCAACACCAACATTGTCCCTTTCCAGGTTCAAGACCATTCCTAAAATTCCTCCCGGAAACTCCAGCAATTCCATCGCCATGGCATTTTCCACGCCATAAACCCTCGCAATTCCATCGCCCACCGAAAGAACGGTACCTGTTTCACTGACATCAATTTTCTTTTGATACTCTTTGATCTGTTTAGAAATAATCTGACTTATTTCTTCCGCCCGTATCTGTTCCATTACTTATCGTTCCTCCCCTAAGAGATTACTTATGCTATTAAGCTGTGTTTTTATTGAACCATCGTAAAGGGTATCACCAATCTGAACCACTATCCCCCCTAGTAGGGAGGGATCCTCAACGATGTTCATCTCAACTTTCTTCTTTGTCAGAGCTTCCAGCCCGATTTGCAATTTTGACAAAGCAGAATCGGTCAACTTGAAAGCAGTTCTTACTTCCACACGGGCCTTGCTCAGCTCCTTGTCCAGCATTTCTTCAAAGCTCTTCTGTACCGCAACAACGGCTTCAATGCGTTTTTTTTCCACGAGCAGATTCAAAAAATTAGTGGATGTCTGCGAAAGCGACAGCTTTTGCGCCAAATCGCAAACAAGCGAAGCTTTGCGCTCCTCGCTAAAGAGAGGACTGGCAAAGAACTCTTGTAAATCCTTGTTTGACTGCGCCATCGAGGAAAACAAAGTAAGCTCACCATAATAAGCTTCCAACTTGCCTTCTTCCTTGGCTATCTCAAAAAACGCCTTGGCGTACCTCTTGGCAACTTCGTTCCCACTCACTGTTTTACCACCACCTTCTCTATGTATTCTTGCACGATTACTTCATTGTCCTCCGCTGTAATTTTCCTTCTGAGGATTTCTTCCGCCATCGCTACGGACAACTGAACGGCCTCTTTACGAAGCTTCGCTGAAGCTTCCTTGTATTCTTGCTCCATTCTCGCCTTGGTGTCCTCTTTTATCTTCTGCGCCATTTTCACAGCTTCGGCGATGATTTTATCTCGCTCGGCAGTACCCTGTGTTTTGATAGACTCTGCGATCTTCTCTATCTCGCCAGATGCCTTTTCTATCTTTTCCGAGTATGTGGAGTACATATTTTTAGCTTCTTTCCGTTCTTCATCGGCTTTTTCTAAAGAGTGCTTTATGCCTTCGCGCCTCTCCGAAAAAAAATGCCGCACTTTATCCGCAAGGAAATAATAAAGTAGGCCAACGAGAACGAGAAAATTGACGGTACGCCAGATGATGTCGGTATCACCAATACCACCACTGGCAAAAGCCGGTGATGTCAACGCGAATACTACGAAAAATATTATTGGAAGTCTCTTCATACGCTCCTCCCTAGAACCTTCGTTGCGATTTCCTCCGCCAATTTTGCCGAGTGATTTTGCAAAACACCGCGGGCAAGATCAAGCTCACTTGTTAGCCTTCGCTGAAATTGTTCCAACAGCGCAGGAATCTCGCTTCGTTCTTTATCAAGAAGTCTTTTTGCCTCTTCGGAACCAACCTCCACCAGACGGTTCCTCTCTTCCACGGCTAAACTCTTAGCCCGCGCAAGAGCCTTCTCATAATCGGCAACCTTTTGTTCCGCCTGCCTTCTCAACTCATCAACCTCGCTTTGGGCATCCAACAAGTGCTGTTCCCTTTGCGCAACGAACTTCAAAATCGGCTTAAACATAACGAAATTGAGAACAAGAACGAGAAGCACAAAACTCGCCGCTTGGACAACAACCGTTAAAAATTCTACATCAATCACGACAGGTCTCCTTACAGAAATTAAAAAGCCATACGATGAGGCTCCCACCTCACCGTATGGCTAATTTTGCGAGCGTGTTTTTGATACCAGACGAAAACACATAGCGGTAAACATCCTATAATGCTTCAAAATTTCCGCCACGCCCAATCATGACCAACGGTTACTTGTCAAGCATATTATCCGTCGCTATCGCCTTTAAACTATTTACTTTCTACTAAATTTTCGTCTTTCATTACCATAGTTTGAGCTCAATTAATAACTTTAGAAGAGGACTCGTACGCCACCCCAGAAATGACTTGTTGAACCGTCAGCAAACCCCTGCGGACTGTTCGCCTTAAAATAATTTTTGGCATTGCCCGAGAGAGGTAAAGCAACTGTGGCAAATGGCTCAAGAAAAATTCCATCGCCCAGGTCAAAGGCAACACTCGCGGAAACCTCCGCGTCAAGCCATCCCGAAAATCTTTCATCTGAGAGAGAACCGTCGCTATTGGTTTTATAATGCGCCGCCGAAGGCCCGTCCTCCTTTTGCAGCTGCGAAGAAAAATAGCCGACTTTTACGGCAATTTCGCAGGAATTACCGGCACCCATATCGATGCTATGTGCCGCACCAAGCTCGGCATAGAGGGCGGGGTTAATTCCCACGGTCTGATAGATGGCAAAAAAGGGACGAATTGTACCTTCCTCCATACTAAAAGAGAATGATATTTCCTTCTCATCTTTCGCACTGTCTTTCCCCTTGAGAGCTAAAGCAAACTCGGTGCTGAACATTTCCGTGCTTGGCCCATAGGCAAAATTAATAGTACTGCTTTGAATTTTCATCGAATTTGCATTGCTATACGGCGAAGTATCCGAAACGCTTTCCATGCTCAGAGAAAATTGCCCATTACGGGCGGTAATTGAAGGAACAATGACGATGCTATTGCGGCTTCCAGCTTGCCCGCGGGAGTAATCTAGCGTTTGTACTGTAACGCTTCCCTCAGTAATCGTCTTTGCTTCGGCAAAACCCGCGCTACACGGCAGAACGCTTAAAAAAAACACCGTTACCCCCAAAATTGTCCATCGCTTCATAAGTTATTTCCTCCT
>JAIPED010000069.1 GCA_021737325.1 Deltaproteobacteria bacterium | reverse complement strand
CCGGTTATCCGACGAGGCGCTATTTTACCCCTTTCGGAAATAAAGTCCTTCAAGAGGTGATAATTTTTGTAATTAATCACTCTCCGTGAATCGGCGCAGAAGCGGCAAAATTTTCTCTTGGAAAAGAACTTCTTATTACCCCTAGCACCCGCTGGCCTTGGTCTTTGTGGAATAGCCATCTATGTTCTCCTTACTGGTTGGTTGTTTCGGTTTCGGTTTTTGTTTCTGATAAATTATCCGCCTCGTTGACAACGGCGGGAGCCTGTTCGGGGGAGACTGCTTCTGCTTGTGGGGTTTCCACTGCGGCTACCTCAGCGGTTACAGGAGGAGTATCAAGGGTCAAAGCCAACTCTTTTGCCGCTTCTACTTCTTCTGCTTTAACAGCTTTTTGCAGAATCACAACCAGATAGCGCAACACCCGTTCTTCAATGCGAAAAAGACGCTCCAACTCTTTGATGGTAGTAACATCGGAGATTACTTCCCAGAGGGTGTAGTAGCCGCGTGATTGCTTGTCGATAAGATAGGCAAGTTTGCGGTTACCCCAGCGCTCTATCTTTGTAAGCAAGCCGCCATTCTTGGCTATGGAATCAAAAAACCGAGAGACAATGGCCTTGTTATCCTCTTCGGATAAATCGGCACGCAAAATAAAAACAACTTCATACTTGTTCACAACTGTAACCTCCTCACGGATAATAGAGCCCAAAAACTTGTTTCGGGCAAGGGGTTGCCCCTCGCGGAGCGAGGCCGCCTCTATGACTTCGGTTTATAAAAAGCAAGGCAATTTATTACCATCCTTAGCGCTAAGCAATAACGGAATTATTACTCGGATAAATTCCACCTTTTAACAGTAGCACAATTATGGATTTTCCGATGATTTAATCTGATTAAGGGTTGGAATCCTTTTGCGGCGTTTCTTCTACAGAAGCGGTAATTATCGGTGGAGGCTCGTTATCGGCTATTTGCTTTTTGAGATCTTTAATTGTTTTATCCATCTTTTTAATCGTCATGGACATGCGGAAACGGTTCACAATGCCAATGATACCCGCTAATAGTGCGCCTACAAGAAAGGTTATTATGAGCACGAGATAAAGCGGAGCAGTTTGCTCAAAAAAACTAAAATACTTCAGCGTTACCATTGCGGAGTTTTCCTGAGAGAAGGTTACCGCCAAAACTAGCAAACCTCCAAAAATTGTGGTGTAAACAATTCGCATATTTTCCCCCTATAGAGAGTATTTTTCTGAAACTAAGACTGTTGCTGGTTCTGTATTCCTGAGAGCAAATTCTTGAATACAATCCGCAATTCTGCGGCGGCTTTTTGGATATCCAGAGGTATCACACGAACTTCACCAATCGTCGTCATGAAGTTGGTGTCTCCGTTCCAGCGGGGAACGACATGAAGATGGAGATGAGCGGCAATCCCCGCACCCGCCGCCGCTCCGATGTTCATCCCCACATTAAAACCCCCGGGATTGAGGTATTCCTTAAGGGCTTTGATGGAGATATCCAGCAGTGAGAACATTTCGCTTTTTTCTTCCAGTGAGAGCTCGCTAAAATCGCTGAGATGACGATAGGGGATAACCATCAGATGGCCGCTGGTGTAGGGGTAGAGGTTCATCGTTACAAAGGTGGTGCTGCCCTTGTAAACGACGATTTCTTGATTAAGGGAATCCCCTTCACAAAAAACGCATCCTTGCACAGCGCCATTTTCTAAGTATGTTCTTCTCCATGGAGCAAATTTGACTTTCATAATATCCTATGGCTCAATTTCTATAATTTTCCCCACTACCTTAGCATCTATTTCCAAGATACCCACAGTCTTTCTTTTGCCGTACCTGTTACTCGAGGACGATCCTGGGTTAAAAAGTAAGACACTGCCACTGACAAGGTTCACAGGGTTATGGGTGTGGCCAAAAATGATACAATCGGCGTGCTCCATTTCTGCCTTTGGGAGTGTTGCCAAATCGTGTACCACGATGATGCGTTTATCCGCAATTACAAGTTGCTCTATGACAGGAAATTGCTTGCGGACATTTTCCCCATCCATGTTGCCAGCGACACCAACGAATTTTTTATCGGAAAAACAATTCACGATGGAGATATCAACGAAATCACCTGCGTGGATAATCATTTCGCAATCGGCAAATATCGCTCTGAACACCGCGAAAATTTGTTCCTCACATTTGGTTAAATGACTATCAGCAATCACTCCAATTTTCATAACGGACATACCGTTTCGTCTTTAGTTATTGTGCAGATATCTTCGTAGAGTGGCTTCATTTTTTTGTAGAGCCTTTTGTACACTTTTTTGTACAATTGAGCGTATATCTCCACATTGTTCGTATTGGGCATAAACACATCCTTTGTTCTCACCATGCGGGCGACTGCCGTGGTGAAATCGGGATACACTTTTAGTCCCACGGCCACATCCATTGCCGCCCCCAAAGCGGAAGCTTCATAGGTGTGGGGACGCGATGCGGGTAGATTGAAGATATCTGCGGTTAGTTGCATGGCGACGGCGCTTTGTGAGCCACCCCCAGCGACTCTCAATTCTTCAATCTTGGTTTTTGTTTTTGCCTCTATCCGTTCTTTTCCTTCGTTGAGAGCGAAAGCAATGCCTTCAAGAATCGCTCGGTAAACATGTGCCTTGGTGTGAACATCGCAAAATCCCACAATCGCTCCCTTTGCTTCCAAGCCGGGGAAGCGCAGTCCTGGCGACCAAAACGGCTGGAGCATTAGCCCGTTCGAGCCAGGGGGAATATCACGAATCATCTCCTCCAAAACATCTTCGGCGGTTATTCCCCTTTCCTTGGCTATTTTTTGTTCCTCACTGGCAAACTGCCCTTTAAACCAGCTCACCAGCCAAAAACCGCGATAGATCATAAATTCTACGCTGTAGTGATGAGGAATCGCTGAGGGATAGGCGGGGATTAGCGGAACGGGTTCCATGTATCGATTGGTAGTAACATTTATCGTCGCGGTAGTTCCGTAGCTTAAGCAGGCTTTTTCGGGTGTGTTGGCTCCCGAGCCGAGCACTTCACATGCCTTATCGGCGGCAGAAGCAATCAGGGGCAGGTCGGCGGGGATTCCTGTTGCGTCGGCGGCAATTTTGCTTATTCTTCCGATTTCCCCCGTGGGGAATACCAATTCTGGCAACATATTCTTGGCAACGGGCATGATCTTCCATTTGAAATCCCAATCCGCCGCCCAGCGAAATTTTTTATAATCAAAGGGTATGTAGGCAACTTGAGAGCCGACGGAATCACGAAATTCACCAGTTAGACGAAAGGAAAGGTAGCCCGATAACAACAAATATTTATGAGTCTTCGCCCAAATTTCAGGTTGATTTTGGCTAATCCAGGAAGCCTCTACCTGTGATTGCAAATAGGCAATGGTGGGGGAAAGCCCCATAATCTTAAAGAGCGCGCCCCAGTACCCGCCCAGTGGTTTTATTGGTTCCACCCTTCGTTGATCAAGCCAAACTATTGCGGGGCGAAGGGGTTTTCCTGCCTCATCAAGGTTTATGACGGTGGAGCGTTGGGTTGTTAGTGTAACCCCGATAATCGCTTCTTTATGAACGCCTGGCATTTGCCAAAGATTCTGGCAAGCGACGCATAAGGATTCCCAATAGTATTCTGGTTCTTGCTCTGCCCAACCCGCTTTTAGGGAAAAATATGCTTCCAGCGGCACCTTGGAAGCTGCTATGATATTGCCGTTAAGATCAAAGATGATGGCGCGAACACTCTGTGTTCCGTTGTCAATTGCTAAAATACATTCGTTCATCTTAAATTTCTCCTGCTCAAATCATTTCCAGACGAGGGCACAGTATAGCCTAAAAAAAAACATTTTGCATTTATTCATTTGAGGTTATCATTGTTGCCCCTACGGGGATAATGCACATGGGAGTACGGTAATGAATATAGAGATTGTTGGCAAAACAGTACCACATCGTAACTGCCAGCGGCTTTTGGAGTTGGTCATCGCGCTAACGCGTGGGATGCAGGTGAAGGTAGATTTTGTCGCGGATAGCAAGCGAATGCTTTCCCTCGGAATTTTACAAGAGCCAATTTTGCTCGTGGATGGCAAGGTGCTTTTTTTTGGTTTACTTCCTCCCGCCGCATTGATGAAAAAGTACTTGCAGGAGTTATCTCCTCCGCTTCAAGAAGCTTCTTCAACAAAATGCGATTGCGAAGGATAACTATCTTGCGGTCGCGGGGGCATTTCTGCGATTATTTATCTTCACGATTTAGGGATGCTCTCTTGGCTGATTTGCTTGGCCCAGGAGAGCGCTTCCTCCCGCGATTTAATCCTTCCTTCCAACTGTGCTTCTTCGATGGCCATAAGAATTTTACCCAACAATGGGCCTGCGGGAATTCCGATGCACAATAAATCATTTCCATTAACAAGTTTGAGAGGCTCTGCTGCACCGTTAGACATTTCCTTTAGGGCGTTTTGACAATGGTAATAACTTTTCAGATCATTGCTAGATGCAAGAGCATCCCAACGATGCAATTCCAATAGCAGAGGGAAGTTCTTTTCAGCGATAAATCGTTTAAATTTTCCCCCGTTCATTTTGTCCGCATTAATGAACCACATGTGCTTTTCTATTAGTGCCGTAATTAGTTTTTTATCTGCCGAGCTAAAACAAAAGCGAGAGGCGATTGCTTCCGCCATTCGTGCGCCTTCATAGTCATGCCCATAGAAGTGTATTTTTCCCTCACTCAAGGAGAAGGTTCGGGGCTTGCCAATATCATGCAAAAGCCCTGCCCAGGATAGAGCAGGAGGGGGATTTTCCGTCTTGTCAATTTCTTCCAAGACGCGCAAGGTGTGTTCCCAAACATCACCTTCGGGATGATATTCTGGTGGCTGCGGACAACCTTTTAGGGAAACCATCTCGGGAATTATCTCTGCCAGCAATCCCGTTTCTGCGAGTAGCTCAAAGCTCCTTCTCGCACCGTCGCTGGTTAGTATTTTCGTTATCTCCGACTTAATTCGCTCCTTGCTTATCCTCTTTATCTCTTGGCAGTGCGCTTTGATTGCCGCCATTGTTTCTTCTTCAATGGCAAAGCCCAACTCGCCCGCGAATCTCACCGCCCGTAACATGCGTAAAAAATCCTCGCCAAAACGGATATGGGGCTTGCCTATTGTTCTAATTATCCCCTGGTGAAGATCCGTGACGCCGCCGATAAAATCGATAATCTCCCCACCGTTCGGTTCTTGGAGCAAACCGTTGATGGTAAAATCGCGACGGAGTACATCGCTACTTGCCGAGGAAAAACGAATAGCATCGGGATGACGACCATCACGATATTGGCCTTCCTCTCTAAATGTGGCAATTTCAAAGGGAAAACCATCCTCCACAACAACCACAATGCCAAACTTTATCCCCAGAGGAACCACTTTAGCAAAGAGCTGGCTTGTTTCTTGGGGGGTGGCGGAGGTTACTATGTCATATTCCTTGGGTTTTCTGCCGAGTAGCGAATCGCGAACGGCACCTCCAACGAAGAAAACTTCGTGTCCCGCTTTTTTGAGGGTATTACAAATCTGCAGAGCTATTTCACGATTTTGCCGCAGCGAGTTCATTGCTTAAAAAAGGTTTTTGTTTTTAATATATCCGCGCTGGTCGCAGAGCTGATGCCCAGGATTTCGGTGAGGACTTCGCTTGGCTTGATTGTCCCGCTAGTCTGGTATGCAAGGCGCATTAGGATTGCTTGTTCGCTGGCTAAAACTATTATCAGTTCAACAAGTTCTTTTGCATTACGGGAGATTTTTTTCCCTTCTCGTTCCCTCGTAATTAAAAATTCAGGAGCAAGACTAAATTCTGCCGCTTTTTCTAAGATACCTTCCCAGTTTACTTCTTCATCAAGGGTGATTCGGTATTCAAAAGCGCTAATCCTGCGAGCCAGAGAAGTTGAATGGGGAGCGATAGGTATCATCTGGGTTATTGCTAAACCTGCAGGGAGCGCATGGTTTATTCTTGCCATAATCTCAACAACGGAATCTAAATCCTTGGTGAATGTTACATCGGCGAACTCCTCCAGCGATGCCATTCCTACGGCTGTGGCAAAAGCGAAGGAGATTCTTGCCTGGGGATGGAAGCCTTGCGAATAGGCAATATCGTTGGAGACTCGACGAAAAGCTCTAGCTAAGGTAGAAGACATTTCGAGATGCGACAAAAAGCGGGCCACTCCTAATTTGGTAAACGCAATACGATAAGGGAACTCACCTGTCTTTTGCGGTGGCGCTGGCTGGAGTTCCTGCTCGCTATCCTCGGCAAGGGCAATGCTCATTTGGATATCTTTGCCATTACAAACACCGCAATTGTTACAATTTTGATGCCGACAATCAGGGGTGGCAATTTCGTTAAAAGCATTGAGATATTCGGATCTCAGATAGTCGCGGCTTACTCCGCAATCAATAATATCCCAAGGGAAGGGGCAATTTTCGGGGCGCTCTGATAGAAAGGAGACTGGATCAACGCCATTGTTTTCCATGGCGGTTTGCCAGAGAGCAAAATGCAGGTTATCCGTCCAGCCATCAAATCTACAACCAAGCCTAAAGGCTTCCTCGATCGTTTTGCCCGCATATCTGTCCGCACGGCATAAGAAGCCCTCCAAGAAACTCATTCTTTTATCGTGCCATTTTACGGAAATGTTGCCCCCCCGAAGTTTTTTCAGCCTTTCTTGCTTGGCAACGGTTTCCTCCATATCAATCTGTCGGCACCATTGAAAGGGGGTATGGGGCTTAGGAACAAATGTGGAAAGGCTTGCGGTAATTTCTATTCTGTTTTTGGTGATACTCGCGATTTTTTTAACCGTTGCGGCTATTCCTTCCACATCGCTTTCCGTTTCTCCAGGAAGACCTATCATAAAATAGAGTTTTAAGCCCTTCCATCCTGCGGCGGCTACTAAGTTAACGCTGGCAAGCAGATCATCTTCGGTGTTTCCTTTGTTGATAATGTTTCGCAGTCGCTGTGTTCCCGCCTCGGGTGCGAGGGTGAAGCTAGTTTTGCGTACCCTCTTTATGGAGTCCGCCATCCGACTCGTTAGTGTTTCCACGCGCAAGGAGGGTAACGATAGTGAAACATGCCTGGGGATACATTCGTTCA
>JAIPED010000012.1 GCA_021737325.1 Deltaproteobacteria bacterium | reverse complement strand
TTATGACGCTAACCGAGGCACAACTCGGACACTTTTTTAGCCATTATTTACAGCCTCCTGTAAATAATCACCCGCTATCTCAATACTGCACTACATTTAAACACTATTTTAACCTCCCAAAATCCGCATTATGCCTCATCTTCATAAATACCTGAATCCACGAGGGCTCTTTTCAATTCTGAAATGTAACGGCTATCTTCTTTGGTATGATAATACAGATCTTCCAAAATTTTCAGATCGTTGGATATATCATCATCAAACTTTCGGGTATATTTGTCTTGTCCTTCTTCTAAAGCGAATGGGTAATATCTTGCGCCACGACCAATTAACTGGGCTTCGGCGAGTGTTGTTTTGCCCGGCTTGCCGTCTCTTCCGTCGCGGTCTTCGTACAGGCGAACAATATCAAACAAATTCAATACATCCCAACCTTCATTCAGTTTCTGAACGGCAAAAACAGCACGGATTGGATTGTTTTCGTCTTCCAAGGTGTTGAGCAAGATTTGGTTTTGCTCGGCTTCTGCATCATTGTTGGCACTTAGGCAATTTTCCCATCGGAAATTCGCTTGTAGGCGTTGGACAATTTCGCGGGCTGAAATGCCCTTGGCTGCAAAAAATTGAAAAGCCTTTTGCACAATGGGAACGGTGGAAGTTTTTTCAATTTTTTCCAACATTGCCACCGAGAAATCATCAATCAATCTGTGAAAGTTCTCTTTGTTCTGTTCTGATTTTTTGATTGTCTTTTTGGCTTTAAAAAGAATTACAGGCTTCAAATTGATATTGTTTGAAGTAGCCAATTCCTGACGATACAAGTTTAAAATCAAAGCCTGAATGATTCTGTCTTGCTCGTCATACAAAGAACGGATAAGGTTAATTTCTTTAGAATATTTGTCCTTACGAAACTCAGCAAGGTCGTATTTGAAAACTATTTTGTCCTGATAGTGGTCGCGTAAAGCGGCGGTATCGGTGCCAATGGTTGCCGTAAATTGAAGCAGGATGTTGTCAACATTGGCATCGTGTATTTGCCTTACCGTATCTTCCCAACTGCCCAGCCAATTCCCTGATTTTGTTCCTGCCACAAAGTGGTGCGCTTCGTCTGCAATCAATATCAATTTCTTGTCCCTAAAATCTTCGTAGGTTACGCTGTTTTCCTTGGTGTTGTTCAGGTCAGTATGAAGCTGTTGAATGGTGGTAAACTTCAAATTGATATTCCGATTGTCGGCTTCTTCAAAATTATCAATCTCTTTGATGAGCACTTCTTTTCCGTCAATCACAATTTTGTTGTTGAACAGGTATTTTGAAGCCTGAGGATTAAGAAAATTATCCTTGGTCTTCTGAATGATATTGTTGCTGTTTACGAAAAACAAAAAGTTGCGATAACCTTTTTGATAAAGGTGCAACATCAAACCTGCCATTATCAAAGTCTTTCCGCTTCCCGTTGCCATATTGTACAGCAAGTGCAACGGTTTGCGAGGCTTGTCGCTAAATTCTTCGGAATGGCACAGGATAAAGCGCTGGAATGCTTCTTGCTGATAATCTCGCCGACCGAATCTGGGCTTTAGATTATCGGTGATGTGAGGGGGAACGGTAACTTGGGCAATGGCTCTTTTGCCAAATTCTTTTAAAAGAATGTCATATAAAAACGCCATTTGCTTACTTTTTTATTTGGTAAAAATCTTTGGTTACTTTGTTTTCATCTTTTGTGCAGGCAAAGTCTTTATCATTGAGCGAAGAAAGATTTACATACAATTGGTTTTTGTCCAGTATTTGGCCAAGGTGTTGTTTTTGCTCTTTGAGACTTAGGACTTTAAATTCTTCAAGGTGTTCATCGTGCTTCTTTATGTCCACATTGTAATTCAGGAAGCTCTTGGCTTTCATCTGTTCCCATATCTGTAAAAGGGTTTCGGTGTCTTGGGCTGCTTCAATTTGCTCCATGCAAGTTTGGTTGTATTTTTTGAGTTCAAGATAAACAAACTCCCCACCGCCTTGCCAATTGAGGGATTTTGAAATTCCACCCTGTTCTCCTTTAATAACTTTTTTAAGCCTTTGTACTGCCACGGTTTCGATGTAATCCATTTGTTCTATTCCAATATATTGACGATTCATTTTGTGGGCTACTGCGGCAGTGGTCCCACTGCCCAAATGATAATCCATAACAACATTACCTTCGATAGTGGATATTTGGATTATCCGACTCAACAATGTTTCAGGTTTGGGGAAATTAAAAACCTTGCTACCCAATAATTCTCTTAAATGAACGGTTCCTCTTTCAGAATTAACTTCCTTATCCCACCATACAGACCTTGCTAATCTTGAATTATCTCTGTACTTTTCAATGACCATAAATCGTCCATTTTCGTGCATTACCTTGCCTGCAATATTTACGTTTAGATTTTCGCGTGCTTTTTCCTTTCCCCAGCGCCAGACGGTTTGAATATATTGCGATTTTGCTGGCCAAACTTCAATAAAGCCTTTCTGGGGTTCCAAAGACAATTCAAGAAATCCGTTATCAAGTTCTTTATTTGGATTTACATAGAACGGATAGCAAAGATTTGGTCGATTTTTATCGTTGAACGCTGTGTTTCTGTTTCTAAGCTCTCTAGTTTCAAAGCCACCAATTTTATCAGTAAACGGAAATTTTTTCCCCTCATCAACTATTCTAAACATTTCATAATCAAACTGACTTTTTGAAAATATGTGAATATATTCGTGCATGTTCGCTATACCACCATAATCCCTGCCCCGTGGGTTATTCACTACAGTTATCGTTTCAATAAATTGTTCTTTGCCAAAAATTTCATCCAATAAAATTCTTAGCATCGCTTGTTCATTATTGTCGCAGTGAATGAATATTACTCCTGTCTTTGACAGAAAATGCTTTGAGAGCGTTAATCTATTTTTCATAAATGTTAGCCAAGTCGAATGGTTAAAGCTGTCATTGTAGCCAAACGAATCTTTACCCGTATTATACGGCGGGTCTATGTAAATCAGCTTTATTTTCCCTGCAAATTCTTCTTTCAAAGTATGTAAGGCTAGAAGGTTGTTGCCTTTAATAATAAGGTTGTCGGTTATAGTTCCGTTTTCATTGCGCTTAAACTGTTCAAGCGGCTTTTCGCCTGCGGCATTGATGCGTTTGGCGTTGGTCAAAACCTTCGGCTCTAATAGTTGAGTAATTTCATCTTGAGCTAAAATTTCGTTGAAGAAAATTTCTTCTCGCTTGTCCTCTTCGCGGCTCTGTCCGCCTTCCAAAATGCAGTCTTTAAAAGGCCAAACCAAAGACACTTCGTTGCGTTGTTTCAGGTATTTGCCGTCAATGGTCAGTCCAACCTTGTTTTTGTATTGGGTGTAGCTGTCGTTCAAGTAGTTTTTCTGCTCCAAAAACTGCACAAACAAGTTTTGGTTAAAGACCAAAACGCCTGCCACCTGCTTAAAGAATTTTTCTTTGAGCAGGTCATCTTTGAGCAATAGCCCGATGAGTGCCTCATCAAAATTTTGTGCTCTGTTCAGCACCACCCATTTTTTCAGCTCTCCGTTGTCTGTAACCAAGGTGGGTTCTTGTTGGAGTTGTTTCTTTAATGCTTCGTATAGTTTCACTTTTACCCCTCTATTTTGTGTGCCCATAATGTACCGACGGAGCCGTGCTATGCTGTTGCTGAGTCCGGCGCGGCATCACGCACTAATGTTTGAGTTCACCTGCATTTTTGGAGCGGAGCGGAAAAATATCAGGTGCAACGGTTTGCTATGTGTTTTATTTCTCATATCCGTGAAATTTCCACACATCATGAATTAGGAAATTGTCAAAGGTCTTAATTTGGTCTTTAAGTATATTTTCGCTTGTCATATTAGGACGAATATCAAAGTAATAAACCCCATCCAATGGGTTCAGTTTGATTGTGTATCCCTTAAAATGCCCGGGCAAAAATGTAGAGTTGATTCCATATTTGCCTTCTTTCCCTGTTCTTTGGACATCATTAAGAAAAATAGCAAAGTGAGGTGTCTCTGTGTCGGTTAGCTTGTTGTGAAGAAATTTATCGATGAATATTTTATCAAGTCGATCTTTGCTTGATGTCTTAACAGAGCCAATAGCCTTAGTTGCATCATCAACCTTAATTATCAAATCATGCTGATAGCTCATGGAAAATGCTACATTGCCATTAACTTTGACGGGAACACAAATAGTCCCGGAAGAAACATCAACCCCTACTTCTTTAATAATTAGCCGGATATACCGTTCAAAAAGGTCTCCGTTAATCTTTCTGGCAGTGTTTGATCTGTTGGATGGAAGTGCGTCTAATGCTGCACCTATTGATTGCTGACAGGTATAAATATAATCATTCAACAATTTCCTGTTTTCTTCCTGCTTTGCCTCTTTACTCTTGATGTTAGCTAAAATGTCTTTGAATGTTTTTTGACAAGATTCAAAATGCTCTAATGACAGCATCAGGTTGCTATTTATTGGTCTGGTAACATTATATGTTCCATCCTGCTTATATTGAAAGAACCTGTAATGAGTTTCGTTTTTCGAAACAATCACTGCCTGTAATTCTGTTTTTATAAACTCTAAATACATCAAACAAAAATTTGTATAATCCGATATGGTAAGGAAATTATCTTTATCGGTTGCTATGTCTACAACATCTTTTAACTTCATCGAATTGAGTTCCTTCTGTTTTTATTTTCTCGGTCGAGGGCTATCCATTCCTCTTTTGTTTTGTGTGGGATACTTTCTAAGCGCCGCATAGCCCATTCATTATATTCATGAGACAAATCACAACCGAGCCATCTGCGCCCTAATTGTTCGGCAACAACAAGGGTTGTGCCAGAACCCGAAAACGGATCAACAACTAAGTCGTTTGGATTAGAAGAGGCTAATACTAATTTTCGTAACAGTTCTTCTGGTTTTTGAGTCGGATGCGGTGTCTTTTCTTCCATTCCATTACAGATTGTGGGCACTTCGATAATATCTTTTGGCTTCGCTCCTTTTGGGTGTGGTGTCCAAATATCATTTCGTTTGCCTCCGTTGCCATACTGACTTGTTTCAGCCTGAGGATGAGACGGATATTTTAATGTATGCTTTCCATAAGGGATTCTGACATCATTTATATTCATGGTAAAATGTCCGCTTTTTCTGAGATGAAGAATACTCTCATGTGACCGCCCCCAGTCTTTACCTAGGTTGGCTTTATTCTTGTAATACCATATTATCCACTTGCACCCCTTGAAATATTTCATCGAAGGATGTTTAAGGTCAGCCAGAATCTCGGAAAAACCACAGATATAAAGTGTGCCTGTTTTTTTTAAGACACGGGATGACTCACTGATCCACTGCATAGACCATTCAATATATTTTTCTTGGCTCTCGAATTTATCCCAATCGGCTTTTTTTATGTTGTATGGTGGGTCCGCAAAAATGAGATCAACAGATTCACTTGTAAGACTTTTTAACCACTTGATACTATCTCCTTCATACAAAATATTCTCTTTGTTCTTGTAGACAGGAGAAAAAGAGACAGTATTCTGAATCTGCAATCGCTCTCCACTCATCGGCAACTTAAAAAGGAGTGGTTCAAATATTTCAGGTTTCAGTTTTTTAACAGGCATTTATTGTCCTCTCAGTTCTTACGCATAACGGACCGTCGCTGCACCGCAGGGTTGGGCGTCATGTTGCTCAACGCTCCCCAATCTACCTCCTAAAGACTCCTGTATGTGCTGTCAGAACCATTTCAACACCCTTCATTTCTACGATCTTGACCAATGATTCCTTAAGGACCTCAATATTCTCGGAAGGTGGTTTAGGCATGGGAACCAGCTTTCCATCTTCCACCAAGGCCAAATCCCCCACGACAAGATACTTGCCATTGATCAAGTACGAGGTTGAACCAATCGTATGTCCTGGCGTGAGATACGCCTTCACGGTTGCTCCGTCAAAATTGAATTCCTTCCCGTCTGCAATCAACATGTGTAGTTACTCACTGGCAGAGCGTTGATTCTCGTGAAAATCAGGAACTTCCGCTTTTCCTTCCCGGTAACAAGAGGCTCTTCCTTTTGCGGCAGATATACCGTTGCGTTCTTGAACAGAGGGAGGGAACGAACATGGTCTTCATCACTGTGCGTTAGAAAGATCGCCTTGATTTTCAGGGGATCAAGATTCAGTTCTTTGAAACCGGCTTCAATATTCTCAATATCATTCCCGGCGTCAAACCCAATGAGATCATCGCCTGACTTCAGAACAAACATTGAAACAAATCTGTTGTCGGTTACAGCGTAGATTTCATCGGCAACTCTTCCGGTTTCCGACGGTTTGAAATCCCTTACCGTCATCACAAACGGCAAAACAAAAATACAGAAAGCGATGACTCCAACGCTAAGGATTGCGGCTAATGCCAGGCCAACTTTCTTCAACATTCCAGCGCCCCTCTACTTTTGTTCTTGACGAAACTTGCGCCCCTTTGATTCATGCGACCAATTCCCCCTCTATATGCGCCAAAAGCCACAAATTACTTGTCGAAAATTGTGACGCCCAACAGCATTGTGATCCGCCCAACATGGCGATCATCCCCTGCGAGTGGTTGCTACTAATCCGCCTTGTGGTTTGTCAACCTTAACAACCTTGGAATTTTTAGCATTATCCTGATGCTAAGAGCCACGGCTGGACGATAAAACCAATCTGATGCGGCTTTTTACGGGGTATTCCACAAGCACTTGGCCGTTGCGGTCGCAAAGCTCCCCCCAATGAGGCGCGCTGTATTTATCTAGGCTATCACCATTTAGAATTGTAAGCTCCTGCAGGGCGCCGCAGGTCATGGGGTAACAATAAGCTATCATGGCTGCATGCGGTTGGTTGGCCATCAAAATAGGACCACCAAACTAAAATCATATTTTGAATGCACAAAAAAGACCTGATCGCCCTTGTCGCAGCCGTTCCTGGAAATTATTTGTGATCATTCGTGTGTGCCAACAACTGCCACGATCCTAACTATAGCTAAAGGAAATAGGGAAAAGAACTTGTTATTGTTGATAGTTTCACTCTTCCCTTGACAGTGTTCTGCACTATAGGTTAGCCCGTTCCAACTTATCTTAGTAACTGGCTTGTAGTGCAAAAGCCGTTAACCGCTGTCAATAAAACAGGTGGAGTTGCCCGTGGATATAAAGGAGCAGATGGCGCAGATTGCCGCCGCCGCCAAAAAGACCAGTGGAGTTGTAGCTCGCCTTGGTTCATCCCCCAAAAACGCCGTTTTGCGAAAAATAGCCGACGCGCTTGAAGCTAACACCGTTTTATTAATCTCCGAAAATAACCGAGACTTGCAACACTCTCGCGCTACGGGGATTGCGGGTGCGATGTTAGAACGCCTCACCATGACCAAGGCGTCCATCCATACGATGGCTGCCGGGGTTAGAGAAGTTGCCAATCTCCCTGATCCTGTTGGTGAAGTTGGTAGGATGTGGCGCCGTCCGAATGGTTTGCTGGTCGGGAAGATGCGCATTCCCCTAGGGGTCATAGCCATCATCTATGAAGCTCGTCCGAATGTAACCGTGGATGCGGCGGCACTCTGCTTTAAGGCGGGGAACGCGGTAATTCTCCGTGGCGGTTCGGAAGCGATAAACTCCAACATGGCTATGGGAAAGATCATTGGTTCCGTCCTAGAGGAAGAGGGCATTCCCGCTGACAGCATCCAAGTAATAACCACCACTGATAGGCAAGCTATTTATGAGCTATTACAGTTAGAAGAATACATTGACCTTGTCATTCCCCGCGGTGGGGAGGCTCTCATCCGCGCCGTTGTTGCACAGTCTAAAATCCCCGTTATTAAACATTATAAAGGCGTCTGCCACATCTATGTTGACGAAGATTGTGATCTATCAATGGCTCTATCCATCGTTATGAATGCCAAGACTCAACGCGTGGGGGTTTGTAATGCGCTGGAAACTCTGCTGGTGCATCGTAATATTGCCGCAGAGTTTTTTGCACTCTTGGCACCCCCAATGCGGGATGCAGGTGTAGTAATAAGAGGATGCAGTAAAACATCTGAATTTATTGCCGATGCTCAGATGGCGACAGAAGCGGATTGGTATGAAGAATATCTGGCGCTGATTTTGGCGGTGCGAGTGGTCGAGAGCATTGATGAGGCCATCGCGCATATTGAAAAATACGGATCCCTACACACCGAGGCAATCATAACCAATTCTTACCAGCAGGCGCAAAAATTTCTTCATGAGGTAAACTCTTCAACTGTTGTTGTTAATGCCTCAACCCGTTTCAGCGATGGTTTTGAGTTGGGGTTGGGCGCGGAGATAGGCATTAGCACTTCCAAGCTACACGCTTTTGGACCAATGGGGCTGGAAGAATTAACGACAAGCAAGTTTATAATCTATGGAAATGGGCAGGTGCGAAAATGAAATGGGGACTTTTTGGCGGGACATTTGACCCCGTCCACTTTGGGCATTTACGGTGTGCCGAAGAGGTGTTGGAGATGTTCAATCTTAACCGAGTGTTCTTTGTGCCCGCGGCAACACCGCCGCACAAAATTGCGGCGGAGATCACCCCCTTTAAACACCGCGAAGAGATGGTGAAACTGGCCATTGGGAGCAACAACCACTTTTCCTTTAGCGATATTGAAAACAGGAAGGACGAAAAATCTTATTCTGTTACCACCGTTGCCGATATGAAGAGTCGGTTTCCCAAAAAGATGGAATTGTATTTCATCCTTGGGCAGGATGCCTTTCACGCAATTACAACATGGAAAGATTGGGAACAACTGCTAACCATGTGTAATTTTGTGGTCATGACTCGACCAAACTATGAGAATAAAGGCTTCCAAGAGATTTTGCCCGAGGCGTATGCCCGACGGTTTGCCTATGACGAAGAGACCGATGGGTTTGTTGGCGAGGCGGGCAATACGATTTATTTCAGAGGGGTAACCTTTTTGGATATCTCTTCCAGCGATATTCGTCGCCGCGTGCAGGCAGGGCAGTCCATTTCCTATCTGGTGCCTAAAGATGTCCGCCAGTATATCCTGCAGCAGGGTATTTATGCTTAACCATCCTTGCTAAAAGGATGTGTGAAGCGGCAGGGGGTGGCATTGTGTTGCTTGCCTTGTGCCCGCCGCAGATACGATTACGAGTGCCCCCGATGCCTCGGATATTAATAGCGGTGTCTTTATCCCTTCTTCAAGGAGAATCATGTCTGCCATATTGACTGTGGACAATCTTCGCGTTGAGTTTGTCAATGGCGAACGCAAAACCGTGGCAGTCGCTGGCGTTTCACTTTCTTTATCCCAGGGAGAGATGCTCGCACTTGTTGGAGAATCAGCCTGCGGAAAAACAACTCTGGCTCTTGCCTTGATGGGATTATTGGCAACACCACCTGCCCGCATATCATGTAGCGGTGCTAGCTTTCTGGGAGAGCCTTTGCTCCTAGAGAAAACCCTGAGTCTGCAATCCCTGCGGGGGAAAAAAATCGCGATGATCTTTCAGGAACCGCTCAGCTCTCTTAACCCTGTAATTGCCATTGGAGAACAGATAACCGAAGGACTGCGGCAACATTTGCGAATGGAGCCCAAGGCGGCACGGCAACGAGCGTTAGAGTTACTGGATATGGTCGGTATTGACCGTGCCGAGATTATTTTTCGTAGCTATCCCCATCAACTTAGCGGCGGCATGCGCCAGCGGGTAATGATTGCCATTGCCTTTTCCTGCCATCCGCAGGTTATTATCGCCGATGAACCAACAACGGCGCTGGATGTTACCGTCCAAGCGCAGATACTTTCCCTTCTAAAGAAGCTACGGACGCAAGAGGGTGTTGGGTTTTTGTTTATCACCCATGATCTTGCCGTTGTCGCACAAGAAGCGGATAGCGCCGCGATAATGTACGCGGGGAAAATCGTAGAGGTAGGTAAGAGTAAGGATATTCTGTTGCATCCCCTGCACCCATATACCAAGGGCCTATTGGCAAGCCTTCCTATAACAGGCAAGGACGCCAGGCTTCCCTTGCGCCTTCCTACCATCGCGGGTACTGTTCCCAGACGGGATGGCAACCAACCAGGATGCGCCTTTGCCCCGCGCTGTTCAGAGGCAAACGCCTTTTGTGAACAGCAGACACCGACATTGAGAATACTTGATGAACAGCACCTTTGCGCTTGTTGGCGGTATGAATAACTATCTTATTGAAGTAAAAAACTTGGGAAAAGAGTTTTTACAGGGAGGTTTCTGGGAGGGGGCGATGCGGGTACGCGCCCTGCAACAAATCAATCTGCAGGTGGAAGCAGGGAAGACCTTGGGTTTGGTAGGCGAGTCTGGCTGCGGAAAATCTACCCTGGCAAAAATTATCATGCGTTTAGAGTATCCCACCCAAGGTAGCGTTTTTTTTGAGGGACAGGATATTTTTCAACTACGGGGCAAGGAAATAGCAAAATACCGCCGCCAGCTAGGGATGATCTTTCAGGACCCTTTGTCCTCAATCAATCCGCGCCATACCGTGGAGGAAACCTTGGCCGAACCGTTTTTGATACATAGTGCGCATTGCCGCAAGGAAAGGACGACAAGGGTGCTGAACCTCTTAGCCGCGGTAGGATTACCCGCGGATATCATGGATTCTTATCCCCATGAGCTAAGCGGGGGGCAACGCCAAAGGGTGGGAATTGCCCGTGCCATCGCCATGCAACCCAAGCTACTAGTGGCTGACGAGCCCGTCTCTTCCTTGGATGTTTCCGTCCGCGCCCAGATACTGAATCTGCTAAAAGATATTCAAGAGAAGTTTTCTCTTTCTTCGCTTTTCATCAGCCACGACCTTGCGGTGGTGCGCTTTATGAGCGATACCATCGCCGTGATGTATGCAGGAACCATTGTTGAGCAGGCTAATAGTGAGGATCTTTTTCGCGCCCCAAGGCATCCCTACACCAGGCTACTTCTCGATTCCCTCCCTCAGATGGGACAAATGTCTTCCTGCATACCGCTAAAGGCAAGAGTGGCAAGAGAAGGGCAAGGCGCATGCCCCTTTTATGGCTCTTGCCCCAGCGTCTTGGATCTCTGCGCTGTGGCTGCACCAAGTTTGAGACAGGTGGCGGATGGGCACTTCCTTGCCTGCCATCGTTACGATACCCGCTGACAAGTCCCGCCTAGAGAGTCCTATTAGTTGCTTGCTGTTTTTCTGCTATCCTTGCCCAAAACAACGACGAATAGGGCGGGGTAGAGCGCTGGTATAGCTGTCCAGGGATTCTTGCACAACCGCACTGCCTTGTTTTCGACCGTCATTCCCGCGCAAGCGGGAATCCAGAAACTGCTTTAATATTTATGGTATTTTTTGTCGGTTTCCCACTGATGCGCATTGCTATTGGCTGAGGGATGGGGTCGTGCAATGGTCTTGTCCAGACAGTCTGTGCGGGTGCTATCGGCATGTTGGCGAAACGAGCACTTTGTTTCCTCGGGCATGGTAAAGAGATAGCTTGCCAGTATTGACAATGGGGTATTCTTTATTTATAAAGCCTCGGAAGGCTATCGGATAGCAAGGGAGGAGAAAATTGACCATGAGGGAATTAGAAAGTAACAAAAGAGGGGGTATGTTGACTATGAGAGGATCAAACAAGTTGGTTCTGTTGCTCACACTGGGATTTTGTGTAGGATTGCTGTCTTTCGGATGCGCTGGCACGAAACAATTAACGAGCCAAGAAGTGGTGCCATCTGGCGTTACTTTTAGCACCGTACCAATTGAAGTAGAGCAGCCTGTTGTTGCAGAAGCCAAAGAGGGGGCAGTACCAGTAACGCTGGAAAAGGCGCAAACCCAACAGCAAGCGGTGGAGCAGTCTCTTGCAAAGCAGCCTGTCGCCAAGCAACCCCCCGTTGTGGCCATCACAACATTCACAAATATTCATTTTGCGTTAGACGAAGCTGTTATTAGCGCTGGAGATCAATTATTGTTGCAAAAATATGCAGAGGTTTTCAAGGCGGTGGGGATTAAAGGGGTTATCGTTGAAGGACACTGCGACGAGAGAGGTTCTGCGGAATACAATCTGGCGCTAGGGCAAAGAAGAGCCGAAGCCGTTGCCAATTATTTACAGGCTCTCGGCGTAGCAAAGGAAAAACTTTCCACGGTAAGCTATGGTATTGAAAGACCGCTGGAAAAGGCTTCTACGGAAGAGGCTTGGTCGAAGAATCGCCGTGCCCAGTTTGTAGTTAAATAAGGACTAAAAGGACTAAGCGGTGCACCGCTCCGCAATACGGACGCAGGTAGTGATCTTGTGAAAAGAGGAGAATAAACTCGTGAAAATCGTGACCAAAATAATCCTGCAGGAATGGAAAGGGCCGCTGAAAGCGTCATTACTGTTACTGGTTTGCCTGGTTGCCAATTTTGCATGCGTTAGCTCTGGGGATCTTTACCGTGTTGAATCCAATGCCGTTAACCGTATTGAAGATTTGGAAAAGTCTCTTGCCGAACAGCAAAAAGAGAGAACGGCAACTGTACAGGAATTACGAAGAATGCTCGCCGAACAAGGCGCGGAATTGGATTCCTTAAAAGGCAAGATGCGCGAGCTACGGGGGGCGCTGGCTGGTATTAATGATGAAGTGTCCGCTTACCGCGAACTTAAGACAGAAGTTGGTGTTCTTGGCGATAAATTGAATCAATTTCATAATCGCCTTTCCATTTCTGAGAGCAACATTGCTGGCATGGTTGTACAGCAAGCGGCGATAAAACAAAATAGCGGAGTTATTCTTACACAAACAGGCAATGCTACCCTGGAGGCGATTGGCAAAAATTTACCCCGCGAGGAGGGGCGCAAGCTCTATGACAAGGCTTATTCCCTCTTCAAAAACCGTAAGTTTGACCGCTCTCGTGCGGAATTTACGGAGCTATTAAAGAGATTCCCTAACTCGGAATACTCTGCGGATGCGACATTCTGGATGGCGGAATCATATTTTTTGGAAAAGCAATATGAAAAAGCAATTCTGGAGTACGAAAGCGTTATCAAGGATTTCCCCAAGAGTACCAGGGTGGCAAGTGCGATGTTGAAACAGGGGATGTCGTTTTTGGGGATGGAGGACAAACCCAACGCGACTATCATTTTCCGCCAGACCGCACTGCTTTTTCCTAACACCCCACAAGCCAAGAGCGCCGAGCAGCATTTGAAATCGCTAAAGTAGGGTGGGGAGTGTTGGTAGTGGTGCGCTATCAAAAAGGTTTTTCGCTTGTTGAGTTGCTTATAGTTATTGCCATAATGTTTCTTATTGCTGGGCTTTCTTTGAATTTTTTCCGAGATACGGCGCTTGAATCAGGGCTACGCAATGTTGGCGAAGCTCTTAAGATGGATTTGGAGTTAGCTCGTACCAAAGCAATAGCTCTCAACCAAAGAACCCGAATATTTGCTTCTGCCGATACTGGTTATTATGCCTTTGTTGATGCTAATAACAATCAAGCTTACGATGCGGAGGAAGAGATATTTCTCACCCGTGACCTATCGTCATACAGTGGCAACATCGTTATTAGTTCTTACTCGCAGCCCTTTTTGTTCAAGGCTAATGGAGAAGGAATACAATCACGCTCCATGATTTTTACCCAAAAGAGCACGGGGAAATCCGCAAAGGTGAGCATCAATTTGGGGCAGGGAACGACGATAACTTATTTTTAATCGCTGGATGAAACAAAGACAAATTCTGCCTGATTCTATCAACAGCCAGTCTGGGCACACCATTGTTGAGGTTCTTATCGCGATGGTAATTATCGCTTTATTTGTTCCTCCAGTGGTTAATCTGCTTGCTGTATTCATCAATAGGAGTTCCATCGCCTATGAAGAGACTAAAATCGTGATGCTTGCTACAACAAAAATTGAGGAAATAAAGAGCATTCCCTTTAAAAACCTTGTTACCACTACCAATAGCACGGTTGCGGGGAGTGATTGCCTGTTATCTTGGAGGATTGTGAAGGAGGAGAATAGGGCAAAGATCTTCGTAAACGCTTCCTGTCCCTCCGCACCTACAAGAAGCGTTGCATTAAAAACCATCCTTCTTCCCTAACAATGCTACAGCAACAAAAACAACAAGCGGGTTTTACCCTCATGGAGGTCTTGATTGCCACGGCCATAGGGATGCTGGTCATCTTTGCATTATACGGGATTTTCAACTCCTTTTATAATACTAAGCGCACAACCGAAAGATATGTCTCGCTAAACACCGATATCATTACCGCAATTTCCCTGATGCAGAGTGAAATTAGCCTAGCAGGATTCGGGAACAACTTAACGCAAACAGGTCTGCTCCCCCTCTGCCATGGCCAATTTCTCGATGACACAGCGCAGGCGACAAACGCTCCCTGCGTGGGAGTGGAGTTTGCCAGTCCTCACAAGATAATCGTTGCTTCTGATGGCGAGTTTACAGGAACCGCCGAGCGTATTGGTTATGATGTTTACAAAAGTGCATCCGAAAACTGGAATACCATCGTGCTGGGTAGAGCGGTTGGCAATGCCTCCCATAGCCCTCTGATAGCATTACGGGGAGCTGACTTGGCTTTAGCAAGGTATCTTCGCTTTTCATACTTCAATGAAAACGGCACGGTAGCAACAAGCCTAGAAAGCATTCGCAGGGTAAAAGTGGATTTGTCGGTATTTTGGAAGGATGATTCCCGTCATGACTACACCTTTGAAATCGCCACCAAAAACATTGGGCATGGAACAATGTAAAATGCGACGAGTTAAATTCAGGCAAACGAGCGGGAGCAAAAGCGGCACAGAGGGTTTTGCCCTAGTCGCGGTGCTTGTCGTGTTGCTCCTTATTTTCACCTTCATTTTTTATTTATACATCATAATCCAACCAGCCCTGAAAACGGGATATAACTTTTTTGACAGTGTGGACGCTCGCTATCAAACAGAAGCGGGAATGGCGCAGTTAATCGCCAAAATTCGCTCCGAAAATCTCTCCCTACCTCCATTCCCTGGTGCTGTTATTGTTTTAGGCGTGGATGTTGAGGAGGGGTTTGCGTACAACAGCTCGGTTACGGTTACGAACATCGGAGCCAACCGTTATCGTGCGCAGGTTGTAGGTTTTGGAGGTCTTGTTGCGCGAGGTGTTGGTGATATTATTTTTGCTTCGTTGCCCAGCCCCCATGGCACCGATGGAGCTGTTTGCGTATATTCCAGCGGCTCTTCCCCTGCGGTGGTTGTCGGCGTTTCTTCCGTTTTGGGTAACGATTACAAACTCCCCTCCTTGTTTTCCTGTAGGCATAGCGGATGTGCTCCTGTTGAGCTGGCAACCTTTAATTCCGTTCCATCAATATACAATTCCTCCAGCGGTGGTGTTATTAACAACCAGCAAGATTTATTGATGCTGAACAGTTACATCGCAACCCAAGGTATCCCGATTTCAGCAACACAGGTTGGCACTCGCGAAGAACCCCTAATCACCCGCATACCTGATGGACAATCGCTGGTGATAGACGCGGATGGAGCTGGTCTCTTAATCGTAGGGAATAACTCGCAGGCGAGCTTTGCCGCTGGCGTGCATTTTGAGGGGTTGGTGCTTCTCATGGGCAACGCCAATATCAGTGGCGGGACCAACAACCATATCTATGGCACGGTGATTTTTGTGAGCCCTCCCGCGGGCAGTACCATCATTCTTAATGGAACCAAGCCTAACATCGTTTATAGCTCAGAGGCTTTTGCCAACCTCAAAAGGATAAACAGATTTCTGACAAAGGTATTAGCCGTGTATCTAACCCGCAATCTTTAGAGTTAAGCACAATTAGCGGGCATTCATTTTCCATAATCGCTCTTCTTCCTTAGTCAGCACCGATTTTTCTTCGGGAACGATACGAGGAGTAACAAAGACAAGTAGCTGTTTATGTGCATTGCTTACATCTTCGGATTTGAAGAACCAGCCGATCAGGGGAATTTTTTGGAGGAAGGGAACACCGCTAACTCCTGTCGAATTGCTACTTTTATGTATTCCTCCGATTACCAGCGTATCGCCATCGTTGATAACAACCTTCGATTCTATCATGCTGGTGCTTATTGGCGGAACATAGTTCGTTAGCGCTGTTGCCTTGCTGTAGTTTGGCCAATCGTTGGTTGCCAATACCTCTAGGGCTATCTTTCCTTCCGCCGTTATTGACGGTTTTACCTCCAGCTTTAATAGCGCTTGCTTGAAGTTAACCGAGGCAGGGGTTGTTGAAGTGCCGGGAGTTACATACGGAATTTCTTCCCCCTGCGAAATGGTGGCCTTAACATTGTCAATGGTTGTAATTCGCGGAGAGGATATTATTCTGCCTTGGCTGTTAGTTTCCAAAGCTTGTAGCTGTGCTTCTAAAACGGCGTTGGAGCCGCCGATGACAAACCCCAAGGTGGGAGAAGCAAGAGAGGAGGGAAAGTTAACGGGCGCCATTGAGAGGGATTTTCCTGAGGCATCAACAAACGCAATTCCATCGGGATACGCCGCGCTAACTAAACGGTTTGTTGGGGGGTTTGTGCCCGCGACAAGCTGAGAGGGGTATTGCCCCGTACCCCTTAATGAGCCTCCCCAACGAATTCCTAGCGAGCGGGCAAAATCGTCGGAAACCTCCACGATCTTGGCTTCTATCGTTACCTGTTGTAGCTTGCCTCTTGCGGCAAGCACTCCTTGTTCCCTTTCCTTTTTAGCAACCTCCGCTTCCCAGAGTCCTTTTTCAAGGTGCCGTTTTTCCTCATTACTCTTTAGCAATCGGTCAACTGTGGTTACGGAAGTGACTCCTTCCCCCTCCACGACAACTAAGCCGACGAGCTTCGCAACGGTTTTGAGCGCCGAGCGCCAATGGACATCAGTAAGCTTGGCGGAAACGGTTCCCCCGATTTCATTATTATAAACGATGTTTTGCTGGCTTATTTCCGCAATTAGCCAAATTGCTGATTTGATGTCCATGTTGCTAATATCTAAAGAAATATTCTCGGAACTAGAAAACTCCACCCTTGGGTGGGTTGCATTTTTGGCGATATTCTCCGATTCCGCGTGCAAGGCGCTATGGTGAAAAAAGAGCACCGTCAACAAACAGAGGATAAAATGGGGAGCAATTTTTTTTGCGTGATGGTTTTTCATGGGTTATCCCCTTTCTTTCCTATCGACAGCACGAAGGTGTTTTTTCCCTGTCTCGCAGGTTTTTCGGCGCTAATCACAACTTGATTATCGTGAATTTCCGTAATCCTATGCCCCTTGGTCCCGATCAAACTCCCTCGCCGGGCAGGAAGAGAGGCTCCTGTTATGTTATCGTGTAGCATCACAACCGTGTTATTCTCTCGTATCGCAATCCCCAAAACGGCGGTATGTTGAATGTCAAAATCTCTTAGCGAAGCGTTATGGTTAGCCGCCGTATAATCCTTGGCTGATTGAGTTTTTAGTTGGGGTGCGAAGGGATCACGGGCGAGGGCAGAAAAAGCGATAATAAATGAAACAACTACAACTAACAGCGGGAACCACAATCTGTTACGAACCATTTTTATTCTCCATCAAAACAAATAACTTGAGAACCAGCGTCATCCCAATATCCACCCTATTCCCTTCTGCTACAACACCCTCCAAAAGAAGGGATTCAACCTCATGAGCCAGGCTGATTGTATCAATAACTTCCCAAAATGCTTTGTTTTTTTCAAAACTACCTACGGTGGTAATGCGCAAATAATTTTCCACAACAGTGCTGTCTCCCAAGGCAAGTAGCGATTTGGGATTTACTGGCGGAATTGTCTCCCAAGAACGCAACTCCAGATCACCTATTGCGGAAAGAGCGTTAAGTAAGCCCTTCTGCAAAGAGGGTATTTCTTCAACCTGGGCAATGCGCAGGGAACCTTCCTCCTGCAACAAGGAAGCAACGGCTGTTTGGGCAATCTTTCTTTCTCCCATCAAAATAATTTGTTGCCGCGAGGCGATGTCTTGACCAAGCGATTGTGCCTTCCAAAAATTATCTGCGGCAAGACAAGCGATGTACAGCGCGAGGAGAAGTACCCCCCCTGGTAAAAACTTCCCCGCATGCTTTTCCTTAATATTTTTGAAGGTCACCTTCATCTGGAGGGGCCTCTTCTCTCACATTTTATTAACAACCCGTGGATTTTACCATCCTTACTGGCGGCTTGCTTGATAGACACGAGGGTAACTTGCTTGAATAAGTCTTCGTTTCTTTTCAGATTTTTTATGTAGGTGGGTATTTCTTGTGCTTTGTGGGCAAATCCAGAAATGATGACCTCTTGAGGACCAACGCTGACTCTTTCCAGCCATATCGTGGTTGGTTCTAGCGCAGCCACAATCCTTCTTGTCGTCTCAATCGTTCCCGAGGATTTGCGCACAAGCACTTCTTTAACGAATTCCGCTATCTGGAATTTCATCTCGACCCGCTTAGCAATAAGAATTTTTTTATTTGTGCTATCCAGAAAAGCGATTCTTTCATTTAGCAACTCTATGGTTCTTTTTCGGTAATCCAATTCCCATGAGGAGATCCCGTATAAGAGCGCTGCCAAAGACAGAACGACATAGGGAAGATAAACCAGGACCCGCGACGAGCTCTTCTTAGGCGCAGGGCGAGCTTTTTTCTTTTTTTAATGATCCCTTAACAGGTTAATTTTAATCATTTGCTTCCAGCAACCCGATGGCAGCACCAATACACAAAGCCATTTTCCCCGCCAGCTCCGTGTTTGTTGCTTTGCAAAAGGCTTCTTTTTTCCGCAACACCCGATGGTGAAATGTTTCTAGTAGGCGAAGGGGAACTGGTAGCCTTTCTTGCAAATGTTCCAATAAAGCTTGCGAGGCCATCTCGCCGCTTAGGATCCCACATTCTATACCGAGCCCCTTGGCTAGTGAATCGTAGTAAACTATGGCGCGCTCTATTTCCTCTCCTAAAAAATGGGCGGGATTGACGCTCTCCGGCAAGAAGATATCCTGGGTAAACAAAGAAATGCCGTGTTTTACGACATTGATGTTAACTTCAGGGTATCCGATATCCACAAGCATATTAATAACATCAGTCCTCCCATTTACCGTTTCAAAAAGATTTTGGAGGGCAAAAAAAGCGACATCAACAGCCATAGGGTTAATGCCGAGATCTTGTATTACCTCCAAGTAGCTATCAATCGTTCGTTTTTTGCAAGCAACGACAAGGACTTCCAAATGGTCTGAAGGTCCCTTTCCCATCTCGGCAATATCAAAATAGACTTCACTATGGCTGGAAAAGGGAAAATACATGTTGAAGTCTTCGCGGAGAATCTTGGTAACCTCCTCCCGAGAAGGAGCGGGAAAGAGAATTCGCTTAACAAAAGCAGATGAACCAGGAATGCAAAGCACTACATTGTGATGGTTATTGCTTGCTATCTGGGCGATTAACCGATCAAAAATGGCAGAAAAAACCTTCTCATCTACAAGCATTCCATCAATGATCGTCTGGGGAGGAATTGCGGCAAAAACAAGTCGCTCAACAGCATAGCCCGTGGGTGTTTTTGCGACCTGCGCCATCTCCAGAGAACGCTCCTTGAGAGCAATCCCCAGCGCTGAAGTATCATAATTTATTTTTGGTAGGCGGAACTTCATTTCACCACACTGTTGCCATTGCTTACCGAAAACAGCACAGTGGAACCTTAGCCATGACCAACAAAACGCAGCCTCAACGGCACCGATATATGTTTCAGGAAACGCAGAATGAAAGTTGGCACACTATTTGTCATTGCTGGGAGTACAATTTATAAAAAACACCTTTTCCCCCGGCTTGACTAGGTTGTGCTCTGCGCGAGCAATCATCTCGATATAACGGGGATCCGTTTTCAGAAGGTGCAATTCTTCACGCTTCTTCGCAACCGTGTTCTCCAATTTTTTGGCTTCCAGTTCCTTACTAGAAAGCTTTTCCGTTAGGTAATAGTTATCAAGAATGCCCCTATTGCCCAAAAAAATAGCCACTAAAAATAGTACGGCTACTACGCAAATAACAGCAATAAAGACTTTCTGTACGGACATAAAAACATCTCTCCCAAAAAGAAAGGGCGGGACGATAACAATGCCTCGCCCTTGATTCGTTCATATCCGCTATGGCGTAATCGACCCGTTAGCGTACAGGTTGTAGGTTGTATCGCCATCGTTATGCTTGGCCGTTGCCGAAAAACCGGTATCTGTACCGTTAGCTATGGTAATTACCACCGCCGCACTCGGGACGAAGCCATAACTTGCTAAGGTAGCAACCTCTGCCACGGCTGCAGTGTTATTGCTAAAATAGGCAATTTTGGACACTCGTAAGTTCCCCAAATCCGCCTTTGCCGCCGCGTCGGCGCCTCGTCTCTTGTACGATAAGTAGTTGGGGACTGCTATAGCGGCAAGGATGCCAATTATAGCAATAACGACCAACAATTCTACCAGCGTGAACCCCTTTTTTTTATCGGTTGTAATAAGCATTTACTCCCCCCTCTCGATACATTGTGCGCCATGGTACAAAAGGTTTGCTCATATTGTCAAACCGTTTTTGGCTATCGGCAAACCATAGAGGGGATTTCCCCCGTCATTTTTGCATATAAAGGAAATTGAAGCATATGATCCCGAAAACTAAGCACCACCAAATCTGTTTAGCAAGCCGACGGCTTCTATGGTTTTAAGCCTCACCCCTTATTGCCACATTCGTCATCATCACTGATGTTCTCGACATTGCTTCCCCACGGTAGGGAACAGGTTTCTTGTACGGGCGCCAAAATGAGCTCTGCCGCTATCCCCGCCGCTTCGGTAATAAATTCGCGACAGGTAAGTGCATGTTCGCGACATAGCCAATCATTTTGCCATTTGATGGTTAACTCTCGGCAGAGTGTTCCGCCGTACTTGGCTCCAAAGCGGTTGGGCAGTTGATTAAAAAGACGATATAATCCTGGCTTTCCATATAGCTGTTCCCCCGCTTCTTTTGCCACTGCTTTTACATCGATAGCGGTGGGGAGTCCGCTTCTGCCATGTGCCGCACCAACGGCAGCAACTGCCCCCGTAAGCGCGCCGCAGGTGTCTCCATAAAGACCTATGCCACCGCCGAAGCCCGTCATTACCTTCAGGGCTTCTGGGGGAAGCTTGGTATCAATAGTGCTAATGACTGCTTCAAAAACACATTCGGCGCAGTTGAACCCCAGAGAAAAATTTTTCCGCGCCCGCTGTTTAATCTGATTTATCAGTTCATCGTTATTCATTTTTGTTTACCCCCCTAAAAGGTTGTACCGAGATATAAGAACATCAAGATTTTCCGGCACGGAGGCAGAAAAATACAAGCTCCGCTTATTATCTTTTCAGTGAAGAAAGGATATCCATTGCGATGATGTGCCGCTGTACTTGATTGGTGCCCTCATAGATGGAAGTTACCCTAACATCGCGGGCATAGCGCTCAATGGGAAACTCTTTCGTGTATCCGTAGCCGCCCAGAATTTGTATCGCGTTGTAACAGGCGCGCTCCGCCGCTTCTGTAGCATAGTATTTTGCCATGGATGCCTGTCGGGCGAAGTGACGGCCTTGATCTTTTTGATACGCGGCATTCATCAGTAACAATCTTGCCGCTTCTAACTCCGTGCAGGACTCTGCTATCATCCACTGGATTGCTTGAAATTCAGCAATAGGCTTGCCAAATTGTCGCCGTTCTTGTGCATACTTGGCTGCGTATTCGATTGCCGCCAACCCTATTCCCAATCCCAACGAGCCAATCCCTATACGACCACCTGCCAATTCACCTATAGCCGTGCGAAATCCTTGGTTTATGCCACCCATCATGGCATCCTTGGGGATACGACAATCTTCAAAGATCAGCTCATTGGTACTGGATGCATGTTGCCCCATTTTGTGCTCGGCTCTGCCAATGGTGAGCCCCTTAATGCCATTTTCCACCAAGAAAGTGGTAATCCCCTTGCCACGAGGAGCTTTTTTGTCCGTTACGGCCCAAACAACAAACACGCCCGCATATTCTGCGCTGGTAATAAAAATTTTATTTCCGTTAAGCACCCATTCGTTGCCATCAAGCACTGCGCTACAACGCATGCCCGCGGGATCTGATCCCGCCATTGTTTCGGTCAAGCCAAACCCGCCCGCGGGGTATTCCCCCGAGCATATCTTGGCGATGTACTTCTTTTTTTGTTCCTCATTACCGATAGCTTGAATTACTTCGCAGCACATATTGTTAACGGATACGGTAACCCCCGTGGAGGCGCAAGCTTTACCAAGTTCGGTGATGGCAAGGGAAAAGGCGATGCTTCCCGCTTCGGAACCACCGTACTCGGATTTGATGTTGATCCCCATCAGCCCTAAATCTGCCAATGAGCGGATATTTTTGAGAAAAGTTGCCCGATCCCCTTCTTCGTCAAGTTTCCCCGCCACGGGCTCCAACTCACTCTTGGCGAAATTCCTCGCCGTTTCTTGTATCATTCTTTGGTCTTCGGTTAAATCCAGTATCATTTATCCCTCCTAGATAAAAAATGGGGAGCGGCGTTAGCCCCTCCCCACAAGTCTTATTTAACCTGCGTCAATAATGCTCTGAATCGCTTTGGTGTATTCCACCTTCTGCGGCAGGAATATCAGCTCAGGATCAACAAACTCGCGCAGAACAAAAAGCTCCTTATAATTCGGCGCTAGCGTCTCCCCTTTAACGAGCGAAACATTGAGGTCAAAACCACAATTCTCCTTTACCTGCGCTACAGTCACACCTGGGTGAACGGTTTCCAGATAGATTTCACCATTTTCATCAAAGCGGTACACCCCCATATTGGTAACAACCGCCACAGGACCACTGCTGGCATAGGGGGTGTTTTTCCAAACCTCCCGTTTGGGCTTCCATTCATTCGTCTTGAAATCCCAGCACCACCAACCGGGCGTGGTGGTATATTCGTTGCGCTCCAAAAATCTTCGCTTTTCTTGCAGAATGATGAAGGCGGTTCGTCGCGCCATTGTTCCGATATCGGAATTGCCCCCTGAACCCGTAAAGCGGTGAGAAGGTGAAAAATAGTCGCCGATGGAAGTAACATTCACCCCGCCATACTTATCAATCGCCGCTCCTCCGAGAAAGCCAAGGCTAACAAAACCCTGTTGCAAATAGTACCCGAAGGTATCCACCAGGCCACCGAGGGTTGAACTCAGATTCGCTGCTCGTTGATCTCCAACCGAAAGGGGAACATGCATGGTCTTCCCGTCGCAAATCCCCGATTCATAAATCAAGGTTGCGTTAGGGGTATCCAACAGGTTTGCAGCCATGATACCCACCATGGGTAAACCAGTGCCAGCAAAAACAATGTCGTCATTGCGGACTTCCCGTGCAACCGCAATTGCCATCAATTCCATCAATATAAATTCACCAACCTTGGCAGGGACCGTAGGCATTTTATCAATAAGTCCCATCAACTGTTCCATATTCTTTTTCGCCATTGCTTATCTTCCTCCTTTCTTAGTAGCCGCTTCTGATAACGGACAACGGCAGAGTCATTCTTGGAGGCGGAACCTTTCCTCGCAACATGCGAGAGCTGTAACCGCTAACGCTGTCAGCCTTCAAGTCCAGCAGACGCTTTGCGCCTAGCTTAATGACAAAATCTTCCCAATTGGCAGGACCAAAAACCCATTCATCCAACCATTTTT
Organism: Deltaproteobacteria bacterium; assembly: GCA_021737325.1. GTDB lineage: Bacteria > Desulfobacterota > Syntrophia > Syntrophales > JAIPED01 > JAIPED01. Next base: position 16,184 of record JAIPED010000012.1, on the reverse strand, counting down.
TGATGTCTTCGGGGGTTCTAGATGCCTTATCCATTTCTCTCATGAAAGGCGCGTCGTAGTCATAATAGAAAGGTACCGAGCTGGGAAAAGCACCCCAAGGGCACTCAACGATGGCATCGACCGTAAAGAAGGGAATTTGGTTCGCTTCGGGGGTTTTCCTCAATTCCGCTTCAGAAACAACTTCCTCGGCAAGGATGATCACCTTATCCGAAGCAAAGGCAATTTCCTTATCTATTGTACTAACACCGCGCCAGCGGGCAGTTCCTTTTTCTCCACACTGAGCGACATGGATGATCGCCAATTCAGGCCTGGCGGCAGGGACTAAAATAACATCTCCATCACCATAAAAGGGGTCTTCCATTTGGATAAATTTTTTCTTGGCGATGCGGGGATTTTTTCCATCTCTAAGTCCTGCCTTCCCCAAGGAATCATACTTGGGGTTGTACAAGTCGGAACCGAGTGGAGCATAGTAAGGAATAAAGGGAGCACCAACGGCGCCGGCGAGAAAACGCATGGCGGTAGCACCGTGGGAATAATCCTCAAGGATCATTTTGCCAGCCTTGTAATTCCGTTGCAGGTTCATATCCAACTTCCCTGCCATTTCACCCCACCCCATCCAATTAGTCTCAAAAATTTTGATCGCTTCAACCGCATTGAGTAGCCAAGTACACTGACTTCCATGACGATCCAGCACATGTAGATTTTTAACCCCCTGTCTTGCGGTTTCCCAAGCAAAGGCAAAGGGATTGCGGTTAAAACCCGTAAACCCACTAAAAGCACACACGATACCATCGTGCATGAAGGTTTTCACAGCCTGTTCCAAGCTTATTATCTCTGCTTTTTTTCGTTTGTCGCGAATTCTTGCCATAGCTACTCCTCTCCTTTTTTAGGTAGTTACACTAAATTGGCTTTGTAAAACTGGAAATAATCTTTTTATCTACCCCCTTTCATGCGGGCGCACCTCTCCTGAGAAGCAAAACGGTACAATAAAAAGAGGAAATTCCTAGAAAATAAAGAAAAGTAATACCCCATCTACACCGCCCCCTGCACCCCCCAGAGTCCATCTCCAACGCAAATCTGCGCTTCAGCAAAAGATGCACACCGAAAACATATTGGCGGCGGCTACATCAGACTTTCTTGGGATGTCAAACCAAAAGAGCTCGCAGATGGAGCCCACCTATGAAAACACTTGGAAGAAAAGAGAAAAACCTGATTGGTAGCGGGGGGTGGATTCGAACCACCGACCTCTGGGTTATGAGCCCAGCAAGCTACCTGACTGCTCCACCCCGCGCCGAAGCGGGTAGTGACTTTATGCCAGCTTGTCAAGGCGTTTGTTAGGAAACTCTCGGCACTTAAGAGAAAATACAGCGATTAAGAGGATTTATTCTCTCCTTGTTGGGAAAGTTTATATGCCAGTTCGCGCACAAAGTTGAAGGCAAAATCGTCGCTGTTTCTAAACAATTTACGCAATGTGGCAGCATCTATGCGAGCGATATCGCTATCGGCAGAGGCATAGGCGGAGCAGTTGCGCATACGGCTTGTAATCGCGGCAATTTCGCCAAAAAATTTACCTGCCCCTAAAATATCCACTACCTCCCCTTCGCCTCGCAAGAGCGTAACTTCACCTGCCAAGATGTAAAAAATATCCGTTCCATCTTCCCCTTCCTTGAAAATGAAAGAACCCTTCGGCTGAAAAATGCCGAAACGGCGAAATAGAATTTTTTCCAGCATGGCGTTATCCGTCCCTTTTTGCAGGGTTTTTTCTATCAGCAAAAGGTTGCGTCTTTCATAAGAAGCTATCAGCTCGGCACAAAAGAGAAAAATAAAAGCCACATAGAACATCCAGATTAACAAGATTATCATCTTTTCCAAACTACCAAAAATGATGTCGTAGGAGCCAAATGTGCTTATATACCAAGAGAAAAACATTTTTGCCGCACCTAACAATAAGCAAAAGATAAAGCTACCCGTCAGCGCCCCTATCCAGCTTATTTTGCTTGTGGGAACTATCTTATAAACTATCGCAAAAAATACCCAACCAACGGCAAAAGGGAGAATATTGGGAAGCATCCATGTCTGCATAACGGGAGGAAACAAATTGCTGATGGCAGTCCCAGTAATAATTTTCTCCAGGAGCAGATGGGCAACCATGGAAAAAATGGCAATTAACCAGCATAGTGGGATCATTGCCGTGGCGAATGCTTTTGATAACAAATAGCCGCGGATTCTGCGCGAGCGGAAGATGGTATTGAAAGCCGTTTCAATTGCACCAAAAACAAATGACGAGAACCAGATGGAAGTGGCCAGCGCAATCCAGCCGATGATTTGCGTATTTTGCCCGACCCTCTCCAACACCCGTGAAAAAAGTTTTGGCGAGACTTCAGGGTAATAATAATCAACCCACCAAATCAGATCTTCATAGATTTTTGTGTTGTTATCAAAAAGGTTACCCGCCACGAAGACGGTAAGCAAGGATAAGGGAACGATGGAGAGCAGTGAATAAAAGGCTATGGCACCAGCATGGTTGGTGTTTCCGTTGGTTTGAAAGTTATTGATGGCGCCCCAGATCGTGTTTTTAATTTCAAGCGCGGTTTGTTCAATAAACTCACCAAGATTAAACTGATTTCTACACGGCTTCATTTAATCGCTCCGCCATACGGGTTCTTCTTTATATCGTCGTTACACTTCTGACAAAATACTTTTGTGTCCACATGGCCGCAACCGTATCCCCATAAATCAAAAAAACGGCAGTTAGCGCAGAGGGGTAAATCGCAACCATCACAAAAAATTATTGCCCGTTCGTTCTGGCAAACTCCGCAAAGAATTTCTTCATTAACTATTCTCATCACACCAAATCCTACCCAGGCATACCCCCAGCCGGCAAAGAAATTCGCGCAAGGGAACTTATCCGTTATCAGTGGCAATCGCCCTGATTAAATCAGCGTGAATCATTCCATTGCTGGCAAGAATATGCGGCGCGTCAAGCACAAACGCCTCCCCGTGCAGGGTTGTTACCTTTCCCCCCGCTTCTGTTACCAATAGCGCTCCCGCGGCAGTATCCCATGGTTTGAGGCGCAACTCCCAGAATCCGTCAAAGCGCCCCATTGCTAAATATGCTAAATCCAGAGCCGCCGCCCCCGCTCTTCTTATCGCTTGTACCTTTTTAGCTAGTACAGAAAAATGATTCAGGTTGTTGTCTGGATTGGTGCGGATGTCGTAGGGAAAACCTGTGGCCAGAAGACTTTTTCCTAACACACTTACTTGAGAGCAACGCACCCGTTTTTCGTTGAGAAAAGCACCTTTTCCTCTGGTAGCATAAAATAATTCTTCCAGCATGGGATTGTAGATAACACCCAAAATTTCTTGTCCTTCTATGCGCAAGGCGATGGAGACACAAAAAACGGGATAACCTCGCGAATAGTTTGTTGTACCGTCAAGTGGATCTATTACCCAACAGCTTTGGGGAATAGAGTTTGAAGACGCCGATTCTTCCGCCAGAAATTCAAAATCGTTTGTTGTCTTCTGCAGCTTTGCAATAATCAACTCCTCCGCGGCTTTATCCGCCTCGGTAACGATGTCAATTTCTCCTTTGTAGGTAATTTTATGCGTTTCTAACATCCGCTCCCTTAGCATTGTTCCCGCAAGTAGCGCCGCATTCTTCGCTGCAAGCAAAAGGGTATCCGTTCTTTCCATTTTCACCTCTCGTTTATCGTAGGGAGTTTTTTATTTGCTTTCCCAGACAACCCAACGGTCTTGTGCCACCTATGGCGCTACTGGTATCAAACAGAATACTAGCAAAGTAAATTTTACCATCTTGCTGGTGGCAGGCGGATGAAAAAAGCACGACCCTAGGAGCAGGGCCGTGCTTTTTTAGCTAGTTGACCAAACAAAAACTTAAACTTTCTTTGTTTTTGTGGATGTTTTTTTCACTACAGGCTTCTTGGCTACGACCTTTTTAACCGCGGCTTTCTTGACGACGGGTTTTTTGGCCACGACCTTTTTAGCTACGGCTTTCTTGACGGCGGGTTTCTTGGCTACGACCTTTTTAGCTACGGCTTTCTTGACTACGGGTTTCTTAGCTACGACCTTTTTAGCTACGGCTTTCTTGACTACGGGCTTCTTAGCCACGACCTTTTTCACTGCGGCTTTTTTGACAACGGGCTTCTTCTCCGCCGGTTTTTTAATCGCCGCTTTCTTTTCCGTTGCTTTTTTAACAACGGGCTTCTTGGCTAACGGTTTTTTTTCTGATAGCTTGCTTTCTTTAGGAGACGCTTCAGACACAACCGCCTCCGTGTCTAAACCTACAACCTGAATGTCGTCCGCGAACATAGTGCCCTTCCCTCTCTCTCGTTATTCTTTTTAGTGCCGTTGTGAAGCTAAACCCCTACCCATAAAAACTGTACTACTTAGACGGGGCTTCATTCTTGCCACCGTTTTGAGTACCCTTGCTTTTGACTACCTTTTTGTCCCCATCTGAGAGAGCCCTTTGCGATTTGCTTTCCTCTATTTTCGCTCTCAGTAATTTTGCCCTTTTCCTGGCACGCGCCGCAGAAGCTTTTCCGCTCGCCATGGGGAAATCACAACACATAACCTCCGCTTTGCCATAGGCATTGGTTTCATCAACGATGAGAGACAAGCCGCATATTTCACAACTGAGATAATCGCCCTTGCTAATCTTTGCCATGGTCCGCAACCCCCTAGTGTCTAAGGGAGAGCAACTAAAAAAAAAACCGAATATAAGCAAGGACTTTTTCGCATTGCGAACAATTTCATCTCGGCGGTTGCCTTGTCATACTTCTTTTGCTATGCGGGTTGCCGCTTTTGTTCCAAAAGTATTGAAGGGAATCCTACCAACACTGCTAATGGCTCACCGTATTGAGATAGGTTTTCAGGATAAAATCGGCGATGTTCTCGGCGAAGGTGTGAAGCGCAGAATCAACGAGCATTTGGGGATTAGCGTTGTTGCCGTCCGTGTCGTTGATGTCTATTCTATTGTCGGAGAGCTTTCCCCCCATGAGTTGGAGTATCTTGCTTCCTCAGTTTTCTCCGACCCCGTTATTCATACCTACACCATTGATGCACCGCTTGCTTTACGGAAAGATAATTTTTCGTGGATAATTGAAGTGGGCTTCTTGCCTGGAGTTACCGATAATGTAGGCAAAACCGCTAGTGAGGCTTTGCTCACCGCGCTCAAAAAAAGTGACGATCAACTGTTTAGGGTTTTCACTTCCAAGCAGTACCTCCTGCAGGGTAACATCGGGCGTTCCGATGTTGCACACATAGCATCGGGGTTGCTCGCTAATAAACTGGTCGAGAAGTATGGCATCTTCTCCTTGGAGGAGTATCGGGAAAAGGGTGGCAACAAGCCATACATCCCCTTGGTGAGTGAGAACAAAGCTCCGCTGGTGGAAGAGATATCGCTGGAAATTAGCGATGCTGACTTAGTGGCGCTTAGCCGTAAACGGCTACTTTCCCTCTCGCTGGAAGAAATGAAAATTCTGCAAGAACACTTACGCTTGCCCGCAGTCATTGAGCGTCGTGCCCAGTTTGGCCTTGGGAAGAACATCACGGATGCGGAATTGGAGTGCCTCGCACAAACTTGGTCAGAACACTGCAAGCATAAAATATTCAATGCCGTTATTGATTATCATGACGGCAAGATGCGTCATGAGATAAACTCACTCTTTGCCACTTTCATCAAAGGAGCAACACAAAGGGTCCGCGAGGAAAAGGGAGAGAGGGATTTTTGTCTTTCGGTGTTTGTGGATAATGCGGGCATCATCTCGTTTGATGAAGAATATAATATCGTTTTTAAAGTAGAAACCCACAATTCTCCTTCAGCTCTCGATCCATATGGCGGCGCATTGACTGGCATTGTTGGGGTAAATCGGGATCCTTTTGGCACGGGAATCGGCGCCAAGCTTATCTTCAACACCGATGTTTTTTGTTTTGCCCCGCCGGATTATCAGCAAACACTTCCCGAACGAATTTTGCATCCTCGCCGCATTTTTGAAGGTGTTCGTGAAGGAGTCGAGCACGGTGGCAACAAGAGCGGCATTCCCACGATTAACGGTTGCATAGTGTTTGATGAGAGATTTTTGGGAAAGCCCTTGGTCTATTGCGGAACGGGTGGCATAATGCCCAAGAGGATCAACGGCAAGGACACTCACGGAAAAGAAATCTATCCTGGCGATGTTGTTGTTATGGTCGGCGGTCGTATTGGCAAGGACGGTATTCATGGGGCAACATTTTCTTCGGAAGAACTGCACGAAGGCTCACCGGTAAGTGCGGTACAAATCGGAGATCCAATAACACAAAAGAAAATGACGGATTTCTTGCTTGTTGCCCGCGATAAAGAACTTTATCGCTGTATAACCGACAATGGCGCGGGCGGACTTTCATCATCCGTAGGGGAAACTGCCAGGTTAGCGGGAGGATGCGATTTGGATTTGCTTCTCGCTCCTCTTAAGTATCACGGGCTTAATCCTTGGGAGATTCTAATTTCTGAATCGCAGGAACGCATGACTCTTGCCGTAGAAGTAAGCAAGTTAGAAAATTTTCTTTCGTTGGCAAAAAAAATGGATGTTGAGGCAACAGCGATAGGTCATTACACAGACAGCGGCTATTTTCATATCCGCTACGGCAAGAAAACGGTTGTCTTCATCGCCATGGATTTTCTGCACGAAGGGCTGCCGCAGATGCGTTTGCGAGCGCTCTGGCAGCAACCCAGCCACAAAGAGCCTCCTCCTGCCAGCAGGGATGAATTGGCAAGCGGCTTAAAACGACTCTTGGCGCGACAAAATATCTGCTCCAAGGAATCCACAGTCAGGCGGTATGATCATGAGGTGCAGGGAGGTTCGGTTATCAAGCCCTTCACGGGGGAGAACAACGATGGTCCCAGTGATGCCGCGGTGATTCGCCCCTTGTTGGATTCCTATGCTGGGGTTGTGGTGAGCAACGGTATTTGTCCTCGCTATAGCGATATTGACACCTATCACATGGCCGCTTGCGCCCTTGATGAAGCCATTCGCAACGCAGTTGCCGTGGGCGCATCATTAGAACACCTTGCCTGTCTGGACAATTTCTGTTGGTGTGATCCCGTTGTTAGCGAGCGCAATCCCGATGGAGAGTACAAGCTGGCGCAACTGGTGCGTGCCAACCAAGCGCTTTACGATTATACCGTTGCCTTCGGAACACCCTGCATTTCGGGAAAAGACAGCATGAAGAACGATTATCAGATAGGCACAAAAAAGATATCCATTCCTCCAACCCTTCTTTTTTCGGTAATCGGAAAGATGGTTGATGTCCGACTATCAGTAACGATGGATTTCAAAAAAGCGGGGGATATTATTTATATCCTTGGGGAAACCCATGAGGAGCTGGGCGGTTCCGAATGGTATGCCCTCAGGGGATACATCGGCAACAAGGTTCCCGTCGTTAACGCCACCAAGGCGAAAAAAATGTACAACGCCCTGCATGGGGCAATCAGCGCTGGGCTTGTTGCCTCAGCCCATGATTGTTCCGATGGCGGCTTGGCGGTGGCGCTGGCGGAAAGCGTTTTTGCGGGAGGACTCGGAGCGAATATTTACCTAACAGCGGTGCCGCAACTAGTGGCGCTGCCAGAAGAGGCTTTATTGTTTAGCGAAAGCGCCAGCCGTTTTGTGATTAGCGTTGCACCCGAAAATAAGGACAGGTTTGAAGTTGCTCTCCAGGGTTGCTCCTTTGGCGAGGTAGGTGTTGTTACCGAGGAAAAAATGCTGCAAATATATGGGCTCGCGGATAAGCCCCTGATCATGGAATCAACGGCAGAATTGAAACGCATCTGGCAAGCAACGCTAACATTTTAAGGCGGATTAAAGTGGCAGTAAAAGCGATAATTATTACCGGCAATGGAACCAACTGCGAGGTTGAGATGCGCCAGGCTTGCATCCTGGCGGGCGCGGATAAAGCGGATATTGTACACATAAGCTCGCTCCTTCATGGGGAGGTGCGCCTTGACGATTATAATTTTCTTAACCTGCCGGGCGGCTTTTTGGATGGTGATGATCTGGGCGCGGCCAAAGCGGCGGCAAACAGAATCCGCCATAGTAGTGTTTTTGGAACTCAGGAACTATTATTAGAGCAATTTACCCGATTTATCGCGGCGGGGAAATTGATCCTCGCTGTCTGCAACGGATTTCAACTGTTGGTGAAATTAGGATTTTTACCTTTACTAAACGGTAGTTATGACCAGATAGCTACGCTCACGAACAACGATTCGGGCAAATTTGAAGATCGTTGGGTGTCCCTTCAGGTGAACAGCTCCTCTCCCTGCATTTTTACCCGTGGGCTTGCGGGTCTTTATTTGCCAGTGCGGCACGGGGAAGGAAAGTTTGTTACTCGCGATGCAGAAAGTCTAGAGGGGATAGAAAAGAATAATTTGGTTGCCCTTCGTTACAGCCGTGCCGATTTTCTCTCGCCCACGATGGAGTATCCTTACAATCCGAATGGAGCGGTAAATGCCATTGCGGGGATTTGCAGTCCTTCGGGAAGGATCCTAGGGTTGATGCCCCACCCCGAGGCTTATTTGCACTACACCAACCATCCTCGGTGGACGCGAGAGCGTTTGCCCGAAGAGGGGATGGGATTATTGCTTTTCAAGAACGCCGTGGCCTTTGCGCGGACCGAGTTATAACAATGTTTGCCAGCAGACGGATGCATATCGGTGTTTGTAGATTGGTATGGAAGGTGTACCACCAAGGGGGAAGGAGAAAAAGGACGGCATGAACTTAGTAGTGTGGTTTCAGAAGCGTTGTGGTGAATACGCCAAGAGCGTTGCCCTGATACAAGAAGAAGAAAGATTGACCTACCAGGAGCTCGCAGAGCTAGTCTTTGGCTTTGCTGGGCATCTCCAGACGCAGGGGATAAAAAAGGGAGACAAGGTGATCCTGATGCTCCCCAATTGTCTGGAGTTTGTTGTTTCCTACTTTGCCATCATCGCCTGTGGAGCCACAGCGGTGAAGGTGTCCACAGTTTCCACCCCCCGCGAATTGCGTCATATCGCCGAGGATAGCGGCGCGAAACTTATTATCGCTCGCCCCGATCAGGAAAAAAAAGTTAGCGATCTCCGTGAGATATTTCCCCCTTGCCCAACATGTTTATCCTTGAGCTCCGTCGGGACAATTCCCCAAAACCATAAAAAATTTGTCCCACCGGATATCGGAAGAGAAGATACGGCGGTGATGATTTATACCGCAGGGCTGTCCGGTAAAGCCCTGGGAGCACAGCTAACCCATGGCAATCTGCTTTCGCAAACCCCATTGCTTGCGGAATGCTTCAATGCCCAGCCCACAGATAGGGCAATAGCGGTCATCCCCTTTTTCCACGCCTTTGGTATTGTCGCCAACCTCCTCTCCATCCTGAATGTGGGCGGCAGTGTCGTCATTATGGAGACATTTACCCTGGTGGGGATTTTTGCGACCATCACTCGGGAAAAGGTAACCTACATCGCCGGAGTCCCCCGTCTCTTCTGGGGAATGCTCTTTCAGGAGAGGATTGAAGAGTTTGATATTAGCTCTCTCAGATTTGGGATAACAGGTGGTTGCGCGGCTCCCAAAGATTTGCTCATTGCTTTTGAACAAAGATTTGGTTTTCGCCTGTGGGAGGGATATGGCTTAACTGAGGCTTCTCCGGTATCTATCTCCTCCAAAATCCACGGAGCCTATAAGCCGGGCTCTTTCGGCACCCCCATTGCTGCTGTGGAGGCCAAGATAGTCGGAGATGGTGGCACGGTGCTGACCGTTGGGCAGATCGGAGAGCTACTCATTAAAGGCCCCAATGTAATGAGGGGGTACCATAACGCTCCCGAGGCTACAGCGGAGGTTCTTTCTGCCGATGGGTGGTTACGCACGGGTGATTTGGTGCGCATTGATGAAGAAGGCTATTATTTCTTTGAAGGCTTAAAAAAACGCATGGTGATTACCAGCGGGTTTAATGTCTATCCACAGGAAGTGGAAGATGTCTTGTCATCGTTTCCAGGGGTGAAAGAGGCGGTCGTGTTTGGTAAGAGCGATCCTCTGCGGGGCGAAATCGTGTGTGCCAAGCTGACCGTAGCCGACGGTTCTACCGTCGATGAGCGGGAGTTGTTACGCTTTGCGCGGAAACAACTTTCCCCCTACAAGGTGCCACGAGAGTTTGAATTTTTTTCATAGGGCTTACTTAAGCAAAATTTTAACAGAAAAATCCATCAAGGGAGGGGAAAAATGAAAGATGTTGTTATCGTTAGTGGGGCCAGGACGGCGGTCGGTGAGTTTGGCGGATCGCTCAAAGGCGTAAGTGTTGTTTCAATGGGCGCTCTTGTCATTGCGGAAGCAATCAAGCGGGCGGGTTTGCGTCCCGCCATCAGCGATGCTTTAAAAAAATGTCGCTGTAACGCGTTGGGCGAGTTTGAAATGACGGAAATCCAAAAGAAGTACTACAAATACGATCAAGCCTTGAAGCCCGCTTATTTTGATGAGGTAATCATGGGGAATGTTGTCGGTGCCGCGCAGGGGCAAAACCCTGGCAGACAGGCAACTATCTTTGCTGGTCTTCCCGAAGAAACGGCGGCGGTAACCATCAACAAGGTGTGCGCTTCGGGAATGAAGGCCATCGGTATGGCGACAGATGCCATCATGGCGGACAATGCGGAGATCATCATCGCAGGAGGGATGGAGAACATGAGCAACATTCCCTTTGCGTTGACCGATGCGCGATGGGGTTATCGGATGTCCATGCCCTTTGGCAAAATTACCGACTTGATGGTGCATGACGGTCTCTACGAGATTTTCAATGGTTATCACATGGGTATGACGGCCGAAAATATTGCCGCACTGTATAACATTTCCCGTACGGAGCAAGATGAGTTGGCTTATAACTCGCATCTCCGTGCCCGTAAGGCTATTGCTGATGGGACCATCGCCGAGGAGATTGTTCCTGTTGTCATCCCGCAGAAAAAGGGAGATCCTCTGTCCTTTGCCGTTGACGAACGCCCCATGGATACCTCGCCAGAAAAAATGGCAAAATTAGCAACGGTTTTCAAAAAAGACGGCTCAGTTACCGCAGGCAACGCCTCGGGGATTAACGATGCGGCCTGTGCCGTGGTGGTAATGAGCGCGGACAAAGCGAAAGAACTAGGCATTAAACCTTTGGCGAAAATTATTGGCTACGCCTCGGGCGGCGTTGATCCCGCCTATATGGGATTGGGGCCAATCCCCGCAACGCGCAAGCTCCTTAAAAAGCTGGGAATGAGCATCGCCGATTTTGGTCTTTTTGAACTAAATGAAGCCTTTGCGGTACAGGCGCTAGCTTGTATGCAGGAACTGGGAATTAGCCAAGACATTTGCAATGTAAATGGCAGTGGCGTTTCCATTGGGCATCCGATTGGCTGTACAGGAGCTCGCATCACCTACACGCTGGCAATGCAGATGAAAAAACGCAATGTTAAATATGGTTTGGCATCACTTTGTATTGGCGGTGGCATGGGAATGAGCATGGCTTTAGAAGCGCTCTAGGTTCATATTGTTTGGTGGCTAGGAGAGGGGAAAAATCAACCCGTAACCATCGGATGGTGGGGGAAAACAAAAAAAAGTAAAGGAGGAGCGGATGTTCAAGAACATAATTTTTAGCGTTGCCGATGGTGTGGCAACAATTACCTTCAACCGCCCGCAGGCGCTTAATGCGATGAACTCGGAGACGATGAAGGAACTGGCGGAAATAGTCCGCATTTGTAAGCATGACGAAGGTGTTAAGGTCTTGTTGCTTACAGGGGCGGGCGATAAGGCTTTTATCGCGGGGGCGGATATCTCGGAAATGCAAAACATGCGCCCGCAAGAGGCAATGGAATTTATGGAGTTGGGCAACGAGACGCTAAGAACATTGGAAACCCTGGCGAAACCTTCCATCGCGGCGGTTAATGGCTTCGCTCTCGGCGGGGGAACGGAAATAGCAATGGCCTGCGATATGCGCTTCGCTTCCGAGAAAGCTCGCTTTGGCCAGCCCGAAATTTTAATCGGCCTGATTCCCGGATGGGGAGGAACACAAAGGCTTTCCCGCCTCATTGGTTTTGGCAGGGCTAAAGAAATCATCATGACGGGAGATCAAATCACCGCGCAACGAGCCTACGAAATTGGCTTGGTAAACAGGCTCTATCCTGCTGACCAGCTTGTGGAAGAAGCACGAAAGGTGGCCAGTAAAATGGCGGCTTTGCCGAGTTTTGCGTTGAAAATGGCGAAGCATTCCATCAACTACGGCTACGATATCGGCTTGGATAACGCCATCAGGCTGGAGGTTAAATCCTGCGCACAATGTTTTAGCACCGACGATCAGAAGGAAGGCATGAAAGCCTTTTTGGAGAAACGCCGACCAACATTTAAGGGTTGTTAACACTACAAAAAAATTAAAAACTAGGTGAAAGGATCAGACTATGAATTTTGCACTTACCGATGAACAACAAATGGTAAAGGACATGGTAACCAAATTTGCCGAAGCGGAGATTAAACCCATTGCCGCAGAGCTTGATCATACCCATCGACACCCCGAGGAGATTTGCCGTAAACTGGGCGCAATGGGAATTATGGGTGTTTCTACCCCTGTGGAATATGGCGGTGCGGGCATGGATACGGTTACCTATGTGCACTGCATGATTGCTATTTCTAAGGCTTGCGCGAGTACAGGAGTTATCGTTTCCGTGAATAATTCGCTCTATGGCTATCCGCTCAACACCTACGGCACCCACGAACAAAAACTCCAATTTCTGGCACCTGTTGCTGGTGGTAAGGCGGAGGGATGCTACGGCTTAACGGAAGCTTCCGCAGGTTCCGACGCTGCCGCACTGAAATGCCGGGCGGAATTAAAGGGCGATAAATATATCGTCAACGGCACCAAAACCTTCATCACCAATGGCAATGTAGCTAGCTACTGCGTTTTGGCAGCAACTACGGATCCCAGCAAGGGCTACAAGGGAGTTATCAATCTGGTGGTGGATTTGAAAAATACCAAGGGATTTTCGGTAGGTAAAATTGAAGAAAAGATGGGAATTCTCGCTTCCGGTACTTCGGAATTGGTGTTTGAAGATGCTGAAGTTCCTGTGGCCAACCTCTTGGGGAAGGAAGGACAGGGATTTAAGCAAATGCTGTCTTCCTTGGATGCGGGCAGAATTGGCATCGGCTCTCAGGCTTGCGGCATTGGTAAAGCCGCTTTAGAGGATGCGCTAAACTATGCCAAGGAACGGGTGCAGTTTGGCAAACCCATTGCCACCTTCCAAGCAATTCAATTCAAACTTGCCGACATGGCAACGGAATTAGACGCTGCCGAACTGTTGCTCTTACGGGCGGCATGGTTGGAGGATAACCACCTTGATTTTGAAAAGGAATCTGCCATGGCGAAGATGTATGCCTCCGATGTGGCGATGCAAGCGGCAATTGAAGGTGTCCAAATTTTTGGCGGCTATGGATATTGTAAAGAGTACCCCGCCGAGAGACATATGCGCGATGCCAAAATTTGCCAGATATACGAAGGGACCAACGAAATTCAGCGAGTGGTCATTGCCCGCAAGCTTTTAGAAATGCGCTAAGATCCACCATCTACGGGGGGTATCCTCCATGAGGATGCCCCCCGCTTTGCTGTTCGCAGAGCCCGCCAAGAAAAACGAGAACAGATGCCTTGGCGCTCTTAGCGCTCCTTGCGAGAAACAAACCAAAACCCGCATTACCCCTGCTTCTTTCTGTAATTCCCGCCAAAATAACCTCAAAAAATAGTTCCCTAAAACCCTGCTTTTATGTATTCCACCGCCGCGTGGACACACAATAGATAGAAGATGCTTGCACAATTGCGCCGCCTTGTTTTCGACGGTCATTCCCGCACCCGTTTTCACGAGTGCAGGCTCCAGCGGGAATCCAGATGTGTCTGAAGTAATTCGGTTATTTGAACAAGCAAACAAGATCCTGCTTCCGTTACTGTTTGGAAGAATAGGTTGTGCAAAAGTCTCTATAATTAAATAAGGCGGAGTATATATGGCTATGGCGAACAACAAGTGGGCGTTAACGATAAAAGTGTTACCGTTTCTTATTTTGGTGGGAACAATCAAGCTGGCTTTACATTTTTGCCATTTTGAGCCGCTGGGAATCAACCCCTTCTTTACCAGCATTGTTGCTGCCACGATTTTTCTCATTGGCTTTCTTTCCTCGGGGGTAATGAGCGACTATAAGGAGAGTGAAAAACTTCCTACAGAAATCGCCTCTGCGTTGGAATCCATCCAAGATGAGGTAAATACGATCATCAAGGGCAAAAAATTTGCTTCCCCAGAATGCCAGTTGGCGGTGAAAAATTTTATCCTTTTCTATAGCGATTTCTTAGATTCTCTTTTGAACTGGTTTAACCGCAAGGAACGCACTCGCGCCTTAATGGATAAAATTTCTGCGCTAACGGAACATTTTACCTCCCTGGAAGAATTTACTCAGGTGCCGTTTATTGCCAAGATGAAAGTTGAGCAGAACAGTATCAGAAAAATAATCGGGCGCATTCATACCGTTAGGGAAACCGATTTTATTGTCTCGGCCTATGTCATTCTGGAAATTCTAGCGGTTTTCTTAATTTTGGGGATGTTGTTGATTAAGATAGAACCGTTCTACGAAGCAATTTTCTTTACCTTGATGGTTTCATTCGTGGTCATTTATATGATTTTGCTCATTAAAGACATGGACAATCCCTTTGATTATGTTGATGGTAAGGAACAGGGCACCGAGGTGTCGCTAAAACCGATACGGGACTTTCAGCTACGCTTTGAACAAAAGAAAAGCGACTTAGGGTTGGAGTAGTGGGCGCGGGAGAGTCATTTACGGAAATAAAAAAGAGGTGCTAACAGGTGATTTTAATTATTGATTTTGGTTCACAGTACAACCAACTCATCGCCCGTAGGGTTCGTGAAAACAGCGTTTACTGCCAAATTGAAGCCCCCACGATTTCTTTGGAAAAAATTAAAGAGCTACCTGTTGAGGGCATCATCCTTTCTGGTGGCCCTGCCAGTGTTTATGCAAAAAATAGCCCCATGGTGGATAAGGGGATCTTTGCGCTGGGCGTACCCGTTTTGGGGATATGCTACGGGATGCAGTTTATGGTGCATTCTCTTGGCGGAAAGGTTTCCCGTTCGCAAAAGAGGGAATTTGGATTTGCCGATTTGGAGCTACTTGGCGAATGTCCAGTATTTGCCAATGTTCCCGCAAAGACAAGCTGTTGGATGAGTCATGGAGATTCCATCGCAAAGCTGCCCGCAGGCTTTATGACTACGGCGAAAAGCGCCAACACCGCCGTGGCGGCAATGGCGGATACAAAAAGGAAGCTCTACGGGTTACAGTTTCATCCCGAGGTTGTGCATACCCCTGAAGGCAAACAAATCATCAAAAATTTTCTCTTTGCTATCTGTGCCTGCCAGCGTGATTGGACAATGAAATCGTTCATCAAGAGCGAGGTGGAGGAAATTCGCCACACCGTTGGCGATAAGGGTGTTATTCTGGGACTCAGCGGCGGGGTGGATTCATCCGTTGCCGCCGTTTTGCTACAACGAGCCATTGGCAACAAGCTCACCTGCGTTTTTGTGGATAACGGGTTGCTCCGCGCAGGAGAGCTAGCACAGGTGCAGGATCTGTTTCAGAACCACTATCGTATAAAACTGAAGGTGGCGCGGGCGGGGAAGGAATTTTTAACTAACCTCAAGGGAGTGGAAGACCCAGAAAAAAAACGCAAAATCATCGGGAAAACCTTTATCAAGGTCTTTGAAAGAGAAGCGCTAAAAATCAAAAATGGGGAGTTTCTAGCGCAGGGAACCCTCTATCCCGATATCATCGAATCCCAATCCGCCTTTGGCGGCCCCAGCGTCGTTATCAAATCTCATCACAATGTCGGTGGGTTGCCTAAGCGCATGAAGTTGAAGCTTGTTGAACCGCTTAAGCACCTCTTCAAGGATGAGGTACGATTACTGGGTAAAGAGTTGGGATTGCCCGAAACCTTGGTTTGGCGTCAGCCATTTCCTGGACCTGGCTTGGCGGTGCGCATTATCGGCACTGTTTCGCCCAAGAGGTTGGCTATCCTCCGGCAAGCCGATGCCATTGTTGACGAAGAAATTCGCTTAGCGGGGTTTTACCGTAAGCTTTGGCAATCGTTTGCCGTAT
>JAIPED010000068.1 GCA_021737325.1 Deltaproteobacteria bacterium | reverse complement strand
GTGATGCGATAGTGCAACATGGATCTCCCGAACAGATCGCCAAGTATGTAAAACCGCTCCTTGAAGGAAAACTATTCGCTGCTGAGTGTCTTACCGAACCCCGAGGAGGCTCGGATTTTTTTGGGGCAACAGCCACCGCTAGAGAAGAGGATGATCATTTTATCCTCAGCGGTCAGAAGCGATTCATCGTTGGTGGCGAGGGGGCAGATTTTTTCCTCGTATATGCAAAAACAAACTTTGATACCAAGGCAAAACCTCAGGATAGATTAACGGCTTTTATCGTTGATCGCACGGCGGGAGTGGAAACTAAATATCTCTACGGATTGTTGGGTTGCCGTGGGGGTGGCACCGCACGAATTGTGTTTGATAATGTCAAGGTTCCCAAGGAGAATGTCGTTGGCAGTATCGGGGGCGCACATGCAGTATTTAACACTATGATGATTCCAGAAAGGCTAGGCACGGCCATGATGACGATAGGAGCCGCCCGTCCCGCCTTGGAAATAGCGACCAAATATACGGCAAAACGCAAAGCATTTGGAAAAATTGTCGCCACCTTCCAAGGGGTTGGTTTTCAAATAGCAGAGGCGGTGATGCTTCTGGATGCCGCTAGGGCAATGGCTTATACAACCGCCAAGGCGGTGGATAACGGTGTGGAGATGCGGCGCGTACGACGCTTGGTTTCAGAAACGAAAAAATTTATCACCGAGTCTTGTCAAAAGGTTGTGCATAATTCCATGCAGGCTGTCGGCGGAATTGGCTACACCAATGTTTTCCCGTTGGAGAGGATTTATCGCGATATCAGGCTGGCAACCATCTGGACGGGAACGAGCGAGGTTATGTCAATGATTAGCGCCCATGAGTGGTATCGGGAATTTTTGGGTAAAGAGATATTCACCCGCCCACGAGATCATGAGAATGATGCCGAAGAGGCTTTTGCCGACGACGAAAAAATCTACGAATAGCCAGCTCCGAAGCTTGGAGGATACCTGTCGAAAACAAGCCCAACATAGACATCCCCGCCGCATATTGCCGCCTCGTTAAAATGCGGTGGGGGGAATATTGGAAAAACCGTGCAAGGAACGAGCAATAATACTGCGCAGGATTTAAACTTATTCTTATGGCTCCCAAAATCCGCATTACGCCCAAAGCGATATGTCGCAATACGGTTAACTTTTACCTGATCCCCACAAACCGCTTTTCCCTTAAAAAGACCATTGCACGACCCCGTCCCTCAGCCAATAGCAATGCGAATCAGTGGGAAACCGACAAAAAATACCATAAATATTAAAGCAGTTTCTGGATTCCCGCTGGAGCTTGCACTCGTGAAAACGGGTGCGGGAATGACGGTCGAAAACAAGGCAGTGCGGTTGTGCAAGAGTCTTTTAAAGAGCCTTTTGCACAACCTGTTCGTCCAAACAGTAACGAAAGCAGGATCTTGTTTGCTTGTTAAAATAACCGAATTACTTCAGACACATCTGGATTCCCGCTGGAGCCTGCACTCGTGAAAACGGGTGCGGGAATGACGCTCGAAAACAAGGCGGCACAGTTGTGCAAGCATCTTTTAAAACCCCTGCGGCGTGGTGGCCTATTTCATCAGGGAAACACCGCCAAGGACGGATTTCAAATCATCATCATCAAAGCGGAGAGCAAAACCACCAAAGACGGAACGGTTTTCCGGCTCATTAAGCCAATCGTCGTATCCCGCCATGAGGTAAAAACTCTTGAACAAGCGATACTCCGCATAGGCTTTCAAATGCGCTTTGCGCTCCATAGTGAAATCAAAAGCTTCAAAGCTCAGCTTTAAATCATCGTCGAAAGCCAAATAATCAATTCCTACCCCTCCGCTTGATTCCATGATGCCGCCACGAAGAACAATATCGTAGAAGCGTTTTCCTATCATGGCGTTAAAGAGTAAGCCGCTCCGATCCCATTCTTCAATACGATTTAGTGTTCCATTGGTGTAAACATCCCTAATGGTTTTGGTTCCTTTGGGATTGACAACCACACCAAGCAGATAAAAATAATCTATCTGCGGTTGTATTTTCACATCCAAATAACTTTTAAAACTATTACTATCCGCCAAAAACTCCCCACGGTAATTGATGGAGGTGCGCAATGCGTCTGCTTTTTCCATGTACTTGTTTAACCCGATAATCGCTTTTTCCATATTGGAACCCATCTCTTCATCGTTGATGAGTCTGCCAATGGTCCCTTTGCTTTCATTCAGTTTAAGCGCCACTTCGCTCAATGAGGAAATGGTGCTGTCCAATTGACCCGCCATTTCGGCATCATTGATTATTTTCCCCAGCGTACCGTTTCCCTCTTGGATTTCAGCAGCAATCTTATTGAGAGAGACAAAGGCCTGGCGCATCTCAGCTGAAGCCACCTTTAAATCCTCTATTGTCTTGCCAATGTTATCCTCATTATTGGCAACTAGCGTATCTATTCTTTTCATCAAGGAAGCCATGTCATTGACCAAATATCTGATGTTCTGAGCAACATCCCCATCTTCAAGTAGTTTATGTAACGACGCCGTTATCGCACCAACATCATCAACAACCGCCCCCATTTTTTTGAATACGGCTTCCAAATCCACACTCGGCTCTACATTGGCTAAAAACTCCCCCTCACCCACGACATCGGCGTAATCTCCGCGGACTTTTATTTCAATGTACCTTTCTCCCATAACACCTTGAGTTTTAAGCGTGATGCTGGAACTTCGGGGAATTTTTACCGCAGGATTAATGCGTAGAGTAACAACGGCTTTTCCATCTTCCAGCTCCATGGTCTCTAAAAAACCTATTTCCAACCCCGCAATCCTTACGGGAGCTCCTCTAACCAAGCCGATAACATTATCAAATTTTGCTTTAAGGAGATAACCGCTCTGGCGGGTAAAGACATCCTCACCCACCCTCAAAGAGAGATAGCCAAGAATAATAACCGCTAAGAGTACAAAAACGCCAACTTTTGCTTCACTGGAGATCTTCATAAATGATAACCTTAAATAATTTGAATCGGTCCTTCTTGGCTCCCCGAAAAGAACTGTTTTACCAGCGGATTAGTTGAATTTCTCATAGAGAAAGTGTCGCTATGCTCCACGATTTTGCCGTCATAGAGCAACGCAATATCATCCCCAATTTCAAAAATCGATTCCACATCGTGACTAATCACCACACAGGTAAGGTTAAAATGCCGCTGGGTGTCGATAATCAAGCTATTGATCGCTTTTGTCATTATAGGATCCAACCCTGTAGTGGGTTCATCAAATAAAACTATGCGCGGATTTAACACCAACGCACGCGCCAATCCCACCCTTTTACGCATTCCACCGCTCAATTCCGATGGCATCTTCTTATCCACACGCACAAGCCCTACCGCGTTAAGCCGCTCTTTTACAATTGTGGCTATTTCCGCCGCCGATTTACGGGTATGCTCTCGTAACGGAAAAGCCACATTTTCAAAAACCGTCATGGAGTCAAAAAGTGCCGCTTCTTGAAAGAGCATTCCAAAAATTTTGCGCAGCTCATTATGAGCAAATTCGCCAAGTTTGGTTGTTGGCTTCCCGTCAATGAATATCTCGCCGCTGTCGGGCTTTATCAAGCCGATTGCGTGTTTTAATAAGACACTTTTCCCCCCACCACTTCTGCCAACAATGACCGTCGTCTTGCCTTCGGCAATGTCCAAATCCAACTCGTTAAGAACAAGCTGATCTTTGAAGGATTTTGTAACCTTTTCAAAGCGTATTATTCCCATAATTAAAGCATCATTGCCGTTATAATGTAATCGCACACAAGGACTGCCAACGCCGAAGCGACCACCGCTTCTGTTGTCGCCCTCCCGACACCCTCCGCACCACCGCTGGTGTAAAAACCCTTGTAGCAACTAATCACGGCGATTAAAAACCCGAAGCAGGTCGCTTTTAACAACCCGTTATAAAGATCGGATAAACCGCAATACTTCACAATGTTGGCGATAAAAATACCTTCGTTGATACCCAAGATCTTTACCGCAACAAAGTAAGAGGCGATGATTCCCATAAAATTAGCAAAAACAGTCAATAACGGCATCATAAAAACGCAGGCGATAATCCTTGGCACAACCAGATACTTTACAGGATTTACCGCCATGACACAGAGGGCATCTATCTGTTCGGTAACCCTCATCGTGCCAAGATACGCCGCGATTGCCGAACCCGCACGGGCAGTTACCATAAGTGCGGTTAGCACGGGAGCCAATTCGCGTAAAAGAGCCAACGCAACAGTAGAACCAACCAGCGATTCGGCGGAAAACATCTTAAAGCCGTAGTATATCTGTAGAGTCATAACCATACCAGTAAAACAACCAGTTAATAAGACTATCAACAGAGATTTTACTCCTACAAACTCCATCTGCTGAATTATCTCTTTTATCCTAAAAGGCGGGATAAACATCCAGCGCAACGAAGCGATAAGTAGCAGAAGCACTCCTCCAGCCTCTGCACAAATGCGTATAGCAGCAATGCCAAGGCTTTCCAGCAATGAAATAGCGGCATTTGCCATCTGTGTTTACAGCGGCCCCTTCTTTTCCGCATGAACCTTTAAGGCGGAATTGATTATCTTATCCAACAACTCACTTTGGGTAATACCGAACTCCGCTGCCTGATGGAACAGCACTGTGGATGGTGTCATCCCCGGCAAGGTGTTGGGTTCTAGCACCGCCACACTACCGTTTTGCCGAACAAACATATCAATTCGCGCATACCCCTTTAGCGCCAAGGTGCGAAAAGCGGCTACTGCTGTTTCTTGAATCTTCAGAATCGTTGCGGCTGAAACGCGGGCGGGAGTTTTATTTTCGCCCTGTCCATAAAGAAACTTGTCCTCCAGCGAAAGGATGCTTTTTGTCGGTATGGTTTCGGAAGGAACAAGGGCTAGCGGCTCATCATCACCAATAACACCGCAGGTAACTTCAATGCCTTCAATGAACTCTTCGACAAGGACGACGCTATCCCACAGCAAGGCAGAATCAACGGCAACGATTAGCTCTTCTCTGCTCAGCACCTTGGCAACCGCCGTGGAACAACCCTCACGAGAAGGCTTCACCACACAAGGGAAGGGAATGTCTTTTGATATTTTTTGTATCTCCGCCTCACGGTTGATTTTCCACGAAGTGGCTTCCACCGCGATGGTCATAGGCACATCAAGGCCATTGATGGCAAAGATCTTCCTACTGGCAAGCTTATCCATCCCCAGCGCCGAGGATAACACGCCTGAACCAGTGTAGGGGACTCCTAACAACTCCAATAATCCTTGCAGACAGCCATCCTCTCCAAATTTTCCATGGACACCCAAAAAGGCAAGATCAATTTTCTCGCGCAACTCTTCATAGGAAATCCTTTGTGCGCTTTCTGCCAACTCATCTTCAATATCGCTGGTGCTATTCTTTAGCAGTAGCTTTAGCGGAATCAGCCAAAAACCGGCATTTTTATCCATGAATAGCGGGAAGGCTTCGTATTTATTCTTATCCATTTTATTAACTATGTTTCTTCCGCTCTCCAAAGACACTTCTTTTTCGGAAGATATTCCCGCCATTATTACGCCAACCCTGATTTTTTTTTGCGTCATGACAGCCTCCTCATTTTTGTTAAATCATCACATTAGGAAGTACCGTTAAAGGACATGCTTGTAAAGTTATTGAAGCTATTGCGGCCTCACCCTATTCCACTATCCCGAACTCCCGTAACAGTTTAGGATTCTTTGTCCAATTTTTTTGAACCCTCACAAAAAGCTCCAGAAATACTTTTGTGCCAAAGATCTTTTCCAGCTCTTGCCGCGATGCCGTACCGATTCTTTTTAACATATCACCGCTCTTTCCAATCACAATCGCCTTTTGGGATTCCTTTTCCAGATTGATAGTGGCTTTTATGACGAGTAGCTTTTTAGCGGTATCTTCTTTGAATGAATCAATAATGATTGCAGAGATATATGGTATTTCTTCTCGCGTTTTTAGAATTAATTGCTCTCTAATTATCTCCTGAGCGATAAACCTCTCCGTCTTATCCGTAAAATAGTCCTGAGGGAAAAGTGCATCACCTACTGGTAACAGGCATTCTATCCTTTCAAGTAGTAAACTAATGCCATCGTTTTTGGTGGCACTGATAGGAATTATCTCCGAAAACAGAGAAAGGGCTTCCAGCTTTTGCATCAGGGGTAAAAGAAGCGGCTTTTTGACCTTATCAATTTTGTTAATAACGGCAATTTTGGGCAGGTGTTTCATTGGTCGTAAAGAATCCAGTATCGCTAAATCATCATCATTTACCGTTAATGTACCATCAAAAAGCACCATTGCCGCATCAACGGATTGCACCGCGTTCAATGCGTTACTAACCAGTGAACGATTTAGCAGAGAGCCCGCTTGATGTATTCCTGGCGTATCAACAAAAATAATTTGTGCGGAATCGCCATGATAGATGCCGGTTATGCGGTTGCGGGTTGTCTGTGGCTTTGCCGTTACCGCCGCAACCTTCTCACCAATAATGGTGTTGAGCAGTGTCGATTTGCCAACATTGGGCCTGCCAAGAATGACAACAAAGCCGCACCGAAACATTTTTTCATTCATGTCCATGACACCTCTAAGGAACCTCTTTTTTGCTCTTTACTCGTATGTAAAACAACATTGTCTATCCCAAAATGCTGTTTCCACTCCTTTTGTAATGATCCCACTATTCCCCTATCCTTGAGGGATACGGTTACCACAATGTCTTTGCCTTGGTAAGAACACTGGCTAAAGTGCTGATGAGCATTTTCACTGAGCATTTTTTTATAAACCAGTGACCCAAGTGACGGGTGGTAAGGACCGGCAATCGGCGGGTTGATACAATCCTCCGACAACTGTAACCCCAAGCGAATAACGGCAATATCTTTGGCAAGAAACATCGCTGTTGCCTTGGCGCACAGCGTTACTGCCTCCTCCAAAGATAATGGCGAGTATCTTCCTTGCTCCCAAAGCTCTGCCAAGGGTGTTCCTGAAAAAACAAGTGTTGGATGAATTCTCACCATCGTAGGCCCTATTTTGATGGTTTGCTGAACGGTATCCATAAAGCTTTCTTCAGTATCCAAGGGTAACCCCACCATGAGATGGATGGATGTTTTAATGTTGTGCGATTTTAGCAGTAAGATCGCCCGTGCTACATCCCCCGC
>JAIPED010000011.1 GCA_021737325.1 Deltaproteobacteria bacterium | reverse complement strand
CTCGCGGGAATAGCAAAAAACCCCCAAATGCTCGAAGCGAGCCGCTTCCACAAAGGCGAGCAATTCCGCAAAGCGTTTGGGTGTTTCTAGGGGGTAGCCAACGATGATAGATGTCCGTAGAGCCACTTGAGGAATCGCCTGCCGAATTTTTTCCAGCACGGCGATGATTTCCTTTTTGGTAACGCGCCGATTCATGGATTGCAGGATTTGGTCATTGATGTGTTGTATTGGCAGATCAATGTATTTACAGACCTTCGCTTCTTGCGCGATTGCCGCCAACAGCTCTTCGTCAATATGCGCGGGATGGGTATAAAGTAGGCGAAGCCAACGAACGCCTTCAATCCGCGCCAAAGCTCGTAAGAGCGTGCCGATGTTTTCTTGTGCGCCGCGGCGGTCCTTGCCAAAAAGCGTCGTGTCCTGAGCGGCAAGAATGACTTCCTTTACCCCCATGCGGACTAGCTCTTGCGCTTCCAGCAAGGTATCCGCGATTGTGCGTGAACGGTAAACGCCGCGAATCTGCGGAATGGCGCAATAAGAGCAATGGTTGTTACAGCCATCGGCAATTTTCAAATAGGCAACATGCCGTTGGCCACTAAGCATCCGAGATTGACGGGCACTCATGAGGAATGTTGGCGTGTCCATTTTCTGCTCATTCCCCGTCGCACCCGCCACGAGGGAGCTAATATGCTCTCCTAGGTGCGGAATGTCATTAACGCCCAAGAACAGATCCACTTCCGGAAGGAGCTTCGGCAGATTAACGCCGTAGCGCTGGGAAAAACACCCCGTAACGACCAACCAGCGACATGAGCCCGACTGTTTTTCTTTCCCCGCTTCTAAAATGGCGGCGATGCTTTCTTCCTTCGCTTCCTGAATAAAAGCGCAGGTATTGATAATGATTAACTCCGCCCCTAGGGGCGTATCCTGTAAGCACCAGTTATGCTTGCCTAATAGCGCGGCGATGATTTGCGCATCCACCTCATTTTTCGGGCAGCCTAACGATAACAGATAGGCCCTGCCTGCGGACGAAGATGCTGCATTTCCCAATGACATTTTCATACCACCCGATTTCTGTTTTTAAAGCCCGCTGCCAAAGCGCCGAGCAGGGTTTGTCCCTTGCGGTACTCCTGCCCGCCTATCAGGAGTTTTTCCACCTTCAGCTCCAACAAATCTGAGGGCGCCAGCGTTAGCGGGTTGCGGTTAAGCACCACCATATCGGCAATCTTCCCTCTTTCCAAACTTCCCCTTTCGCGCTCGTCAAAGGTTGTATAGGCAACATTATAGGTAAAAAGCCGTAGCGCCGTAGCAGTATCCAGGGATTGCTCGGGCAAGAAGTGGTTACAGACACCATGAATACCAGCGATGGGGTCGGGGGCAACAACAGGGGCATCGGAACCTCCGCTGATTACAATCCCGTACTCCTGCATTTTTTTATACGGGGAAAAATTGTTAATCCTCTCGCCCAAAATCCTTTCCAGATAGGAAAACGGCTCCAGCGGTGAAACCAAAAACCCTGGTTGCAGGGTAATAACGATGCCGAGCTTGGCGATCTTTTCCATCATATCCTCGGGGGTTAAACAAGCGTGAATGAGGGTATGGCGGTGGTCGCTACGAGGAAAATCAAGCAGGGCCTGCTCAATGGCATTGACCGCCTGCACCACCGCGGCATCTCCGATACAGTGTAGTTGTATTTGCAATCCCGCACGGTTCGCGGCACGGGCAAAATCGTTAACCTGCTGGTCGCTATAAAACAAAATACCCCGATTATGCGGATCATCGCTATAGGGGGCAAACAGCGCGGCATCCTTAACACCAAAGCACCCATCCAGCGCACAGGCAAAACACCCGCCCACCCGCGGCAGTTTTCTTCGGATAACCTTGTTAATTTGCATTGTTTGGAAGTAAATTCTAAATTGCAACTGCGAGCTTTTTCCTAAGAAGCGTACCAAATCAACATCCAAATCGCGTGGGAAACCAACCCCCTCAACGGTATGCACCAAACCCACTCCAAAATCCGCCAGGGTATCCATGCCGAGAAGCATGTTTTTTGCCAATCTCAGCGGCGACACGGTGGAAGAAACTACATCGGTCGCGGCAAGAAAAGCCTCATGCCGCAGAATCCCGCTCGCACGGTCAAAGCCGTGTTGCGCACAAACCTTCTGGGGTAGCAGGGACAGCATCGCGCTGTTGGCGATGGCGGAATGCCCATCGTAACAAACCACATACACAGGCTTTTCTTGCACAAAAGCGTCGATCTCCGCCCTCGTAATGAGCCGTTGTTCCGCTACGGAATGCGCCGAATGCCCAAAGCCTAACAAGACCTTATCTCCTCGCTCCCGCAGGGCGTATGCTTGGATGAGCGCACCGACCTCCGCTAGCGTTGTTGCCAAGCGCAGATCAAAGGTTGCGTTAAACAACGCCCAACTGGAAAAGTGAATATGCCCATCGCCAAAGGCGGGCAAGAGCGCCTTCTCTCCCAAATCCACGATGTTGCCCTGGCTACTCCAAGGTTCTGGCAGTTCATCCCCCACAAAAATAATCCTGCCCCCATCCTCAACCAAATACTGGTAAACAGCGCCCCCTTGATCACAGGTAACAATTGCACCCTTGAATATTTGCATGGTCCCGCCTCCTTGTTGTTTTCCTTTCCTAGTTGCCCGAGGACAGCAATTGCTAGGGATTAAAGTATGAACCGTACCCTCTCCTTGCCGCCGCCGAGGATCTTGGATCCCCTCCCGCCAGCCACAGGAAATTTTAGCGCTTATTAAAGCTTTTCGCCTTGCTGAGGCGATTCCAAACCAGACGACAAACGCCACGATAAACATCTTTGCGTTCGGCAGGGGTTAGTTCCCGCGTGTTACCGCTAATGGCCACCCTCAATCATGGCAATTTCATTGTCTGTTAAATCGTAAAGTTTATACACCAACTGATCTATTTGCTTTTCCAGCTTGCGATTATCTGCATCTTGGTCGCTCTTTTTAAGAGCGAGAATTTGCTCAACAAGGGTTTCTATCGCCGTAACGATTTTTTCGTTTGCGGGAGTGATGGCGGGGATGGGGAGTTGCTCAACATATACCTTCTTCCATCTGTTTGTGCCCGTGCCAGAGGAAGCGCATATTGTGTCGAAAAACCAGTTGATAACTTGGGCATTTAAAGCACCTGCTATGTATCTTGGGTTAGGCGATGTCATCAAAAATGTTGTGGCTTCAGTGTACATATTCGCCTCAACACAGGCAAATCTTCCGTTATCCACCAGTTCAATCCATACCACCTTCTCTTTCTCAAACTCGTGATAGTAGGCACAGGAACGAAGATTCCACCAATTTTCCCCTTGGTCGTCTCGCTTCTTTGCCCTATCTTCAAACTGTAAGAGATGTTTGTAAATGGCAGGATATAACAAGGGCACATCGGTATCAAAACCACTGGCAAGCAACCACAACCCCGCCCATTGATAAGAATACCTACTAATATCGCATCCGCGCAAAATCGGCTTTAATATCTCGGCACTCTTGGGATCTTCGGCGCAAAGTCGTTCTTTGGTCGGCGTATCAATGATAAAAGCATCGTTAAGCCCCGTTTTAATCCCGTAATAAATATTAACATCCCAATCCTTTAGCGGCCTGCCGAGGCGCTCAATTTTCTCCTTGAGGCATTGCTCCGCCTCGTTGCCAACAAACCATGTAGCGGCAGAAAGGTTGCGTAAGTAAACGGCTCCCACAGCAACCTGCTTGGCGATATCAACCTCTCTATTCGGTTCCTTTTTTAGTGTTACCGCTTTTATGCCTGATGAAATTTTAGGGGAAAAGCTCTTGCTCTTCTGAAGGAGTAAAATGTTCGTATCGACAGTGGCGTTTTCAAAAATCCCTCTACCTAGATCAATCAAAAGCTTGGGCGTTTGCTGGAGGAAAAAATCGCGCAATTTGGCTCCATAACCAGCACGCATCCATGAGTTGGAAGTGATAAAGCAAAGGTGTCCGCCTAATTTTAACAGGCGAACACCCTGTTCATAAAAGAGACCGTAGATGTCGCCCGTGCGGGCAAAGGTTTGATACCCACAAAGTTGGTACTTATCGGCAAGCGCTCCGCCGTTTTTTTGCAGTTGAATATAAGGTGGGTTGCCGATCACAATATCAAAACCTCCCCTGCTATCCGCACCGCAGACTTCGGAGAAGTACAAATTATACGCAAAGCCCCCGTTACCTTTGGTCAGCTTAGCTATCAGTTGATTGATTTTATCCTTTTGGCGTTGTTTTTCCTGCGGATCGGTTTCGTTAAAATACAGCACCTTGGTTTTTTCCATCTCTCTTAGAGATTCCGCCCCCCAAAGCCCAACATCTAACCCGAGCAGAGAATCGCCACAGACAATTTTATAATCAAGATTGGGAAGCGGCTGAATGTTCCAATTCTTTTCATTACGATCAATTGTTTCATCAACAAGGAGGGAGATGAAAAAGCGGAGCTTGGCAATTTCTACCGCAATTTGCTGAATGTCCACGCCATAGATGCAGTTTTGGATAAGGAGAAGCTTACGGATGTAGTCGGGATTTTTTTTCTGGAAAAAATCCTGCATACTCTTGTACGCAATGGCTCTGCTATCACTGTCCGCGATGGCTTCGGTTGCTTCCAGGTGTGTCTGTTTCCAAATCTTACAATCATGATCAAGCCTGTGCAAAACAAAAACCATCTTGTTAAGTATCCCCATCGGGAATGCCCCCGAGCCGACGGCAGGGTCGCAGATACGGCAGCTTTCTATGGTGCGAATTAACGCTTTGGTTTCCGTGTCGTTGAAAGGGTTTCCGGATGCTGAATTATCAAAAAGGTTATGAAGTTTTTCTTCAATATTGCCGCCAACCCCTTCGCCTTTGGTAGCACCACCCTTGCTTGGCGGGAGGGAAGATTCGGTGCAACTGGCTAATGTTTCACGGAAATATTCTTTAAGCGTTTCAGCAACCATGTAATCAACAATTTCACGAGGAGTGTAATAACTGCCCGTTGCCTTGCGTGCGGTTGTGGAAGTTTCAGGGTTGAAGTTGGCAAGTAGATTCTCAAACACCCTTCCCAACAGTTCAGGGTCTAACGCGACTTCTTGATCCATGGGAGAATTTTCATCAATGGTGAAATTATACGCGGATAGCATTGAAAAAATTCCCTTGGGGGTTTCCCCATCTCCTTTGCCAAAAAAGAGATAGCTGGGAACAAGGGGACGATTTTTGAGGGTGCGAGAAAAGCCATCAATATAGATACGCTTTTCTTTATTATCCAAACATTCAAACAGCCCTCCGTTAAGGAATGGTATCTCACGCAAGATGGCAATCGCCTGGTTATGATCATGGAACAGGTCGTGATACCGAAAAACGGTGTGGTCTCCGAAATCGTCGTTATGCCCCCTTATCCCGCGCGTCTCATCCGTAAAACGGCGATTGTCTTGTTCAACACTCAAGGTCGCAAAAAAAAGATTCTGTAGAATACCGTGATAATACGAAGAACTAGTTGGCGAGGGATCTTGGAGCAATTGTAAGATTGATTCTTCAAAAAGCTCCTTGGGAACCAAACCACGCACACGCATAAACCAAATAAAAATTATCCGAGTAACTAAACGAATAACAGCAACCTTGCGACCATCCGCCTCTTTTTCTGCGCCCACGGGAAATTGACAATTATCGATCGCCACATAATACCAAGCGGCAATTTCTTGATAAAATTCTTTTGTAACCTTCTCTACCGCAAACGCCTCTTTGATATTGGCAAGTGTTGAGAAATCGCCGTCGCCAATTCGTTGCAAAAAAGTTTTATTGGTAAATTCGGGGCTGACAAAATAGGTAAAGCGACGGAAATGGGAAAAATCGCGTCTAATTCCGCTGTATTCAGCATAAACCAACGAAAAGCGAAAGTTCCCCGCCGTATCATAAAAAATAAAAATTCCCGCTGAGAGGTTGTTATTTTCTTTTAGATAGCGTTTGGCTTCTTCATACTGTGCTTTTTTACCCGAACGCTCGGAAAGTTCTCCGCAGACCTTAAAAGCGCAAAGAGAAAGAGAGGCTTCATCGGAGTTGTTGGAAAATTGAATCTCGCCAATTTTAACACCATCTCGAAACTGTTCGCTATTATGACAAGATAGTTTACAATCCGTGGTGGCAGTAAAACGACGGCTTTTTGTGCGGAAAAAGTCGGCAAAATCCTTTACAGGTAAATTCCACTCTGCTGGCGAATGTTGTGCCTTGCTAATGTTTTCGATTATTCGCTCTAAAATTTCCCTGCCCATTTGCTCCCGTCCGCGGGTATTTTTGAAAATAAAACCAGTTTTGCTACTTATTCTTACATTCATAATGCATTGTTATCGTTCATAAAATTCAAGCTATTAGCTATCTTTTAGCTATTTTTTAGCTATTTTTTAGCTATTTTTTATTTCTCTGAGGTTTCTATGAACCATCTGCCCGCCTTTTTCGAGCCTTCAAAACGGATTTTTCCCGCCTGTTTGAGCTCCATAAGTATATTCCTCACAACATTAGCTGGGAGCTTCAACGCATTCCTAAAATCATTGTTGACCGCGCCTTTCTTGTTTCTCCTCAAATGTTCCAGAATCAGTTCCTTATTTTGACTGCGCGACAAACCTACCACCCTTGTATGTTCTCCCTGCGCGCCAAGGCCCTCATACCAAAGAGGAGACAGCGTATAAAACGCCCCCTTGGTGTTGCCAACTTGTTCCACTATCCCCAATTCCAAAAAGCGTTTTCGGAATTGGAGGGTTTTCACTTTTTTGCTCTTCCGTAGCAGTTCTAACTCACGCATTTCTTCAAAGGAGAGGTATTCCTGTGTTGTATTGGTTACCTTCTCAATAAAAGCGACAAATTTAATATCTTCCACCTGGGCAGGAATGGTGAGCTTTACCTCAGAGTCATCGCTACCATCAAAACTAGGGGATCCCTTCCCGTATGCAATCGTTGGACGAAATATTTTATCCATACCTTGCCCCGAGCGTTCCACCAAACCTGCAAACTGGAATATCTCGGCAATAAGGCGGTTACGAGGCAAACTCTTCGTGAAAATATTCTCTGGGGTGATACCCGCAACGAAGCCACCAGGACTACTGATGGAAAAGCTTTGTGGCGAAGCCTTGATAAAAATTGATCCGCCAGTAATATGATAATCACGGTGAGTAACGGCGTTTAGCAACGCCTCACGGATAACTTCTTTATCAAATGCCATTATGTCGCCTTGGAATAGGCCTTGCTGAAAAGGGAACCGAATATTACGGGCATCAATCGCATCCCAAATTTCATCCATAATCAGGAAAAATGGTCCCCGCCAATCGCGGCGATAGTCGTGAGAAATTTTTCTGAAGTCTTGTCGCCACTCAAAACAAACTTCACTACAGGGAAGAAACTCGCTTATTTTTTCCGCCCTGCCAAACAGAATTAGCCCCGCCCGCGTTATTCCTTTGTCTGTCATCGCATTGATGCGACGAAGCGTTTTTTCGGTGTTAAACGGTGGGGTACCTGGATTGTTTGGTTTCTTCGACCATAACTCCTGAAAGGCTTTTACCGCTTTAACATCGACATCTTTAATCTCTACCCCTCTGACGATTTCTGCGGAAAAATCAGGTTCGTTTTCGGTAAGCATTTTTTTGAGCTGGTCCGAACTCATTTCAACAAGCGAAGCGCCCGCTCGCATTGGATATCTGTATTTACCAGTTGACTGTATAATTTGCCCTTTTGGGCGCGAAGGAACATGAAAAATGAGAACGCGTTTGTTTTTATAAAACAGCTCTTCAACATCAATCCTTATTTTTAATGCGGAGTAAAGTTTTATGGACAACTTGGTGTGGGTATCCTTAAAAGCTTCGCTACCAACTACTTTCCTTTTTCTATCAGGAGTTTTCTCGCTATCGTGAACACCTAGTATGAGCTTGCCACCTTCTTCATTTGCCAATGCCGCACAGTAATCGGGAAGGTCATTGGACTCGCTAAAGCTGTTTTTTGCCTGCTTAAACTCAAGGTTTTCTCCTTCTGGTTGAGAAAGAAATCTTTCCAATTGTTCCTTGGTAGTCTTAATCATTTTCCCAACACCCTGTTTTCAATGGCGATTATTATTTCTTTTTCCAGTTTGGCAAGGCGGTATTTTTCCTTTTGTAGATAATCGGCACCGAGCTCATCCCGCAAGTTAGAAATCTCCCTAACAGTTGTTTCTATTTTCTTGTGGTCCCATCCTGCTATTGTTCGCAGGGTATAATCGGGCAATGTTCCATAATCAATTATATCCTCCCTGAGCGTTCGTAAAAATTCTTTCAGCAAAGTCAGTGTTAAGGCTTCTCTAATCTGCAAGAGGGTATTGAGGTTGTTTAGCGCCCTTTGTTCCAAACTTTGCTCAATATTCGCTCGTTTGGCATCAACCGTAAAATTCTTTATCTGCTCATAGCGAGTCCAAAATGTATCACTGAGAGCAACCTTGGGTTCCGTTTCGTCACAGGCAATTTTTGCCAACGCGTCAGCAAATGTTATGGTTTGTGGATGGGCATCTTCCTCCTCGGTCATGGAGCTTACATAGACGCGGTCTTTCTTATAAATAATTAAGAGTTCGTCTTCAGAAAAGCATTTCGCAACTTTTATGCGAGGTGGGTATGTGGCTAATTCTTCTTCAATATCAGGATTTTGTTCTTTTATCCGCGCAAACTCTTGGCGCACCTTTGTAAAAAAGCTGACATCCTCCAACGCCTCGGGGTTGATTTTTATTTTTTCATAAAGCCTT
Source organism: Deltaproteobacteria bacterium (assembly GCA_021737325.1). Taxonomy (GTDB): domain Bacteria; phylum Desulfobacterota; class Syntrophia; order Syntrophales; family JAIPED01; genus JAIPED01. Next base: position 31,304 of record JAIPED010000011.1, on the reverse strand, counting down.
GCGGGTGTTGGTTCTTCATCGGCATCAAAAATACATGCGTCCTCGCCGAGCGCACTATGAATAAGAAACATTTTGTTGGCGGCAATTTCCCGAGATTGAACCAACTGTGCTCCGCGTTCGGTGGGGAAAAAATTAACGATGCCAATTTCTTCAAAAACTTTTTTACTAATACGGTTGATGCGCCCCACGCGCTGAATTACCCGCACGGGGTTCCATGGTATATCGTAATTGATAACCAAGCCTGCCCGATTAAGATTAAATCCTTCGGAAAGTTTGTCGGTAGTAAGCAAAACATCGAAATCATTGCGTTGCTTTTTGTATGAGGCATCAAAATTGCTGTTGATTTGTTCTATATGGCTCGCCCCAATGCTCCCACATATTACCAATAGGCGTTTATCAAAAACTTTTCGCAACGATGGTTCAATGTGTTTCAGCGTATCAACATATTCGGTAAAGACTATGATTTTGCGTTCGTTGTTTTTTGCAAGTTCGCTTTGGATGTTTTCTAAGAGACACGCAACCTTCGGATCTTCCGCTATTAAATTTAGATTGTCTAGTTTACTCTGAATTTCTCCAAACATTTCAATGTCTGATTGAATGTCACGGAAGAATCCCTCCTTATCGACAAAATTTTCCGGGTGGTAAACTTTATGGTTTTTTGGGTATCGCTTGTTGAGCAACTCTTTTTCATATTCTAACAGACTGGTTTCTATTTCCTCCTCATCTCTTTCCAACAATTTCTCTAAAAGGTCTCTATCCAAAATGTATTTCCCTGTTTTTTGCACAAAGTCCTGCACGGCGTGCAAAACGCGCAAAAAATTGTCAATGCTTTGGGCAAACGCGCCAAACGAGCTTTCAAAACGCTTGACCAACATCCGTCGCATAAAATCAAAAAGGTTGCGCTGTTGAGTTAATTGCTGACCTCCTTTTTCTTCCTGCTTTTCGTAAGTTTTTGCTCCGACAATTCCTTTTTCATACTCAAACGGTCTATAGATTGCTCCTTTAAACCGGCTTATCTCTGAATTTTCGCCAAAATATTCGCGTAAAATTTCATCGTAAAAAAGGGATTGAGAATATGATAGCTCAAAAAACCATTCCTGAGGGGCGGTAACTTTGGAAAATTCGGGAATTTCCTGCTTATAAACTGGGTCGTTGAGTAAATCCAAACGATTGCGTCTAATTGTTACAGGTTCAAGAACATCGCGCATCTCCGCCGCAAGTAGTTTGCTGTGAGCATCCACTTTTTTAATATCTATTGGCCTCTCTCCAAAAAGCGCAAAATAGTAATCCGTAGCTTTTGCGCGCTTATCGGGATCGGGAGAATTCCCGTTTTTTTTGATGTATCCAAGCTTATCGAAAGTGGCGCCAAAAATTGCAAATTTGCCTGCGAGGTTGTTATCAAGAGATATGGACGATTTTTTGGGCAAAATAAAAAGTTTGAGAAGTGATAATATGTCGGCAGGACGATTATTAAACGGCGTAGCGGTAAGTAAAATAACCTGTTTGTTGCGACAAATATTTTTAAGATGCTCATATCCTTGAGTATCCTGATTACGAAAACGGTGCGCCTCATCTATAATAACAACTTCAATGTCGTTCTTTTCCGTTAAAAATGCTAAAGCCCGATTCAACTCGCCCACTGAAAAAACATTCCACCCCCAGAGTTTAAAATCTTCTTTGTATTTTTCCCATCCTGAAGCCCCGTAACGGTCAATCAAGGCAGGTGGACAGATGATAATCCCTCGCTTTCCTAGGCTGTTGGCAATTGCACACGCGATAACGGTTTTTCCTAACCCCACAACATCCGCAATGATTACTCCGTGATGCTTTTCTAATATCGCTAACGCTTGTTGAATGGCATCCAATTGGTAACGGTATGGAATATAACCGTTAGCTTCCATCAATTCAGGGATAGAATCCTTGATGCGCCCCGAGCTAAAGGAATCTAAATATGTTTTAAGGGCAAGACAGTAAGCAACAAACGGCGTTACATGGGGATTTACCAATGTTCCTTTTTCTAAAACTTCCAACAACTTTTGCTTCGTTTCTTCATGTTCGGTAATTTCCGCTGATTCTTTCCAAAGCGCGTTAAAATAACATAGAGCATCGTCAAACCCATAATCGCCAATCTCCACATTAAACTCATCTTGAGTACTTAATCCCGCACGGGTGAGGTTGCTACTCCCTGTAATAAATCGCTGACGACTTGTTTGCCCCTCTTCAAGGAGAAAAATGTATAATTTTGAATGGTTAGGGCGACGGGTTTTACGAATAACTAGTCTGCCTTCACGAATAAGATTAATAAAAAACATGGACTGCTCATAAAATTCTTGAGTATCAAATTCAGGGGTATTGAGAGATTTTCTGAGGGATGCAAAATAATCCAAAGTAATCTCATCGTCACTTTTGGGCTCAGCCTTGCCAACTTCCCAAATAAAAGATGCTTTTTTATCAACATTCAAACCAACCAGGACTTTGAGCACTGCTGCTTTGTTCTCCTTGATACCCTGATAGAGTTCTTGGATTCCGGAAAAATAGAAAAATCCCACAAGAAAATTTAATTCTTGGCTCTTTCCGATTAATTCAACAATGCGGTGGCGGAGGTTTTTGGAAGTGGCGTTGGTAATGAAATTATTCGGCATAAGAATCCTCTCCTTTTTAGCCCTTCATCTCGGTGGATCTGCCTCATCTTTTCTTTAAAACACCTGTGGCGAGGAACCATCCGAAGATGTTTTTTCACCCACGGACATTCCGCAATAGACGCAGGTGTAGTCGTATTTTTCGCCGCTGGACAAAATAAGGAATAATCGCTTGCGGACGGGAACGGCGCGGCGGCACCGCGGACAGAATAGCTCCGTTGCTTCAAAATCGCGAAAGTTTTCTTTCATATTTCATTCCTCTTCGGGCACTTGTTTTAAGTTTTCTAACCAGATTGTGGCGGTAGCATCGCTCGGAGCGCGGTAATCGCCACGGGGAGAAAGCGACCCGCCGGAACCCACCTTCGGGCTGTTAGGAATGCAGGAACGCTTGTACTGGCTTGTTTGAAAAAAGCGAAACAGAAACACCCCGAGCCATTTTTTAATCTCCCCTATCGTGTATTCATGCTGCTCTTCCTGCGGAACATCCGCCAGCCAGATGCCACGATTTTTATCATGCCAAGCGTTATAAGCCATAAACGCCACCTTGCTCGGCAGATAACCAAAGCGGGTAATGTAGTACATATTAAAATCCTGTAGCTCATACGGGCCAATGATTGCCTCGGTTTTTTGCGCAGGCTCATTATTATCATCGCCTGGTATTAACTCGGGGCTAATCTCGGTGGCGAGAATATCGTAGAGTACTGCCGAAACCGTAGAGGAAAAAAGCTGCGCATCGGCAACCCAGCGGATGAGATAGCTTATCAGCGTTTTGGGAACGCAAGCATTGAGCGCGTAATGCGCCATGTGGTCTCCCACCCCGTAGGTACACCAGCCTAAAGCCAATTCGCTTAAATCCCCCGTGCCGATGACCATTCCTTGATGAAAGTTGGCAAGACGGAAGAGATGAGAAGTGCGCTCTCCCGCCTGAATATTTTCAAAGGAAAGATCGTAGAGCTTTTCCCCCGTAGCGTAGGGATGGCCAATATCCTTCATCATCTGCAAACAACTGGGTTTGATATCAATCTCATTGGCTTCAACCCCCAGCGCCTGCATTAAGCGTAAAGAATTGGAATAGGTTCTAGCTGTCGTAGCAAAGCCGGGAAGGGTGTAGCCCTTGATGTTCTTGCGAGAGAGTCCCAGGGTGTCCATCGTGCGGGCAACAACGAGCAGTGCATGGGTAGAATCAATGCCGCCAGAAACGCCGATAATCGCGTTTTTAAGCCCAGAAGACTGAATGCGTTGCGCCAAACCATTTACCTGAATGTTATAGGCTTCAAAGCAGGTCTGTTCCCGTGCGCTTTCCTTGGCGGGAATATAAACAAATCGGGGGAGATCCCTATTTAGCAATAGTCTTTTTTTTTTAACCCCTTGCAGGGGGATGTTGATCCTACGAAAACGGGAAACGATAGCGCTATGCTCACGGGTGTTTTCGCCGAAGGTCCCCATCCGTAAACGATCTTGCGCCAAGCGATCCAAATCTACATCGCCAAAAACGATCTCTGCCTTTGCGGAAAATCGCTGCGAAGCGGCAAGCATGGTGCCGTTTTCATAAATCAGCGATTGCCCATCCCAGGCCAAATCGGTGGTGGATTCGCCAAACCCCGCCGCGGCATAGAGATAAGCGCAGAGGCACCGCGCCGAATGGGTGGATGCGAGGGCGTGGCGATAATCCGCCTTGCCAATGGTAATGTTGGAAGCCGAAAGATTGCCGACAATGGTTGCACCCGCTAGACAGGCAAACGACGAGGGGGGCACTGGCACCCACAGATCCTCGCAGATTTCCAGATAGATGCTGCAATGGGGAATATCCGTGGCTTGAAAAAGAAGATCGTTGCCAAAGGGGATTTCCTCTTGACCGCAGAGAGTAATTGTCTTGCTGGTGGCTTGAAATGCGGGAGAAAATTGCCGCGCTTCATAAAACTCGCGGTAGTTAGGCAGGTATGATTTTACCGCCACCCCGTGTATTTTTCCCTGGCAAATAACAACGCCGCAATTAAACAACCGATTGGCAACCCTCAACGGCACGCCCACGGCAATGGCGAGCTTCAACTTTTTGGTTTCTTTAACAAGCCATTCCAAGGCGTTCAACGAGCTTTGCAACAACACTTCCTGCTGAAAAAGATCCTCGTTGGAATAGGCGGAAATCCCCAACTCAGGAAAAACGGCAAAGACCGCCGCGCCTGCTTGCGCTTGCTTGGCCAGGGATAGCGTCATCTGCGCGTTGTAAAGGGGCTCCGCAATGCGGACAGGGGGAACACACACCGCGAGGCGAACAAAGCCATGCGAATACAGATTAAAAAAATTATTATCTTGACCCATCATCGTTAAGCCTCAATATAGGCAAAAGCGTTATGATTATGGATGCTTTCCATACTCTTGGCTTCTACCGAATACCAAATGAAATTGGGTTCTTCATCAAGCTTAAGGGCAACATTGCGCACCACATCCTCCACAAAAAAAGGATTGGCAAAACCCTGTTCCGTAACAAACTTCTCATCCGGCCTTTTTAACAAGGAATAAATCGGCGCTGACGCGCACCCCTCCACCAAAGAGATGAGATCTTCCATCCAAAAAAACCTTTGGTAGCGCACGCTGACGGTAACCATGGTCCGCTGATTATGTGCACCAACCCCGCAAAGCTCCTTGGAGCAGGGGCAATAGGTGGCAACGGGAACAGTAACTCCCGCGATAAAATCCGCCTTTTCTTCGGAGTACTCGCCCTTAAGAAAACAGGTGTATTCCATCAGGCTCTTTTCACGAGAAACAGGAGCTTCTTTTTCAATGAAATAGGGGAACTCCACCTCAATAAAGGACCGACTGGCACCCAATCTCTCTTTGATTTCTTTGAGCACGGCGCGGAGCGTACGGGTGCTAATCTGTCCACGATGCTCGTTAAGAATGGCGACAAACCTGCTCATGTGCGTTCCCTTGAAATGCTCGGAAAGATCGACAAAGAGGTTGAAAGCGGCGTTGACACCTTGGGTCCCGTTTACCTTATCCAACACCGTGATGGGATATTTTATCCCCGCAATGCCTACCTTTTTAATGGCTTTATTACGATTATCGCGTTTGCCTTGCGTATCTATCATGCCCTTCTCTTGTTTCCCGAAAAACATCGCTTATGCGACGCTTTCGCGCTTTTCCATCACAACAATATATTCCCTGCTCATGGTCGTATCCGTTATGCCCGCTTGGTTGGTGGGACTATTCCTTGCGGGCAGGCGCTTATTAGGAATGTTGCGAATGACGGTCTTTACATGGCAGAAACCCTGTCTTTCAAAGAAAAACCTCGTCGTTTCATCCGTTGGCAAAACCATTCCCTTTACCTTGCGGTTTCCCACAACATAGCACGCATAGCCCCCTTTTTTGAGCGTCTTGGCGACATTGCGGATGGAGCAACTATAATCGGCATAAAATGCCGCGACTTCCCTTGCCCTTTTTGCGTCTTGCTGGGCTATTTGGACAATCACATCATCCAGCAGGGTAAATCCAACCGGTTGAGTTTCCTTGCTCACTCGCCCTCCGAGCATTCTATTATCCAGTTGTGAGGCGTCTTCAATATCTAACCATTCGTTGGAAAGCCGCGAAAACTGCCCGTAAGCAACGGTTGTACGACTATCGCCATAAGGCGGAGAGGTTACCACAATGTCGACACTGTTACGGGGAATAGCGTGGGAGCCTTCAACGGTATTGAAATCCATGATGACACTTTTTGCTCTCTGTTGGTTTCCTTCCAGCATCTCCTTCAAGCCTCTTCTGTTGCGGGCTAGCTTGCACTGCACCATGCTGAAAACATCCTGTCTAAAGCGCTCGCGTTGTATCGCACTCATTCTCAGAAGCTTAAATTCGCTGTTTTTCGTCCAGCTACTTTCCCGCACCGTTTCGCTAAAAGCAACTTTGAAAAAATCCGCCACTGCCTCATCTTCAATGCGCATGATGAAATGCTTGATGATCGCAAGCTGTTCTTGCACCGAACAAGAAAACCAGTAATCCATATTCTTGACGGGCGGGATAACAGCGTTCACGCTTTGCATTCCAAAAGCAACCGAAAAAATATAATCAGCAAAGTCCTTTAGATATAAATCCAGAACCTGTGGATTAATATTGGCGGTTTTTGCCCGTGCAATGAGACGCGCCAAGGGGTTCAAGTCCGTGCCAATGGCCGCAATGTTTTTCATATTTGCCTCGACTAACGAGGTGCCGCTTCCGCAATATGGGTCAAAAAGAAGGCTCGCATGCTTGCCGTATTCGCTGATTAAGCGCTCGGCAACGCAAGGTATCATAACCGCGGGATAACTATGAAAACAGTGCGTTAGCGTCTTGGTGTTTTCGTAACGAAAATCCCATGATTCATCAACATATGTGTGCCCCACAATCAAATCCCCCTTTGCTTCCATTGGCCTGGTTGGCGATGACAACACACAATTACTCCAAATCGGTTACTTCGCGGAACAGCAACGGTACTTTATGTTCGTATGCCCTAAAACCTGTTCCATGGTTCCGTGCAGAAGAGCCTTTATCATGCAACCGTAAATCCACCAGGAGGTGTTCCGCTTTGAATTGATTCGCCAATAATTCGGCAGTTGTTCCTCTCATCATTTGGGCTCTGTAAAAATGAAAGTATTCCACTCCATCTCGCTCTTCCGTAAAAGCAGAAACAAAAATCATCGCGGGTATTTTTTGAATAAACCTCTCCGCCAACATGAACAAATCCCACAAGGCAATGACCTCTCCTGTAATGTGTCGCACAGAAATATCTGTTGCTCCTACCTCTAGGAAAAGCCCCGCGCTGTTAGGCCTCAACGACATGGTGTAATATAGTCCGAGTCTGCCGTTTTTATCCTTGCTTCCATACTTTTTAACCGCTTCCAACGGAGGAATTTTCCAAACCTTGCTGTTAAATGTAAACAGCGTAATTAGTGAGCAGGAGTGTGTTCTATGCGCTTTTAACTCCGCACCTGCGATATCGGGAAGCCTAATGTTGTTCTCTTTGATTCCAAGATATGTCTCCAGCGTATGACCTACGCCTGTTGGCCCACTGCGTGTTGAGGGAACAAACCCCTGACCTTTGAGTTTTCTAAAAGCGGTAACAAAGCTGTCTATGTTCATCAAGCTTCCTCTCACGGGTCAGCAACAAAAGAAGCCTTGGCGTTATCCGATTCCCAAACATCCACCCTGCGCACAAAGGTATTGCCATCGGTCATGGTTTGATTGAGCAAGGAAAAAATATGCTGGGCAATGTTTTCTGCCGAGGGACTCACCACCCTAAATGCTTCAGTTTCATTGAGGTATTGATGATCAAGAGTATCTAAAATATCGTTTAACCGTTTTTTGAGATCACGAAAATCGATAAGCAAGCCTTCGGGGTTCAGTTGCTTGCCCGCTACGGTAACCTCTACAGTGAAATTGTGGCCGTGCAACTGCTCACAATAACCGCCGATGTTGCTGATAAGATGTGCGGCGCTAAACGCCTTGCTAATGGAAACTTCAAACATGCGCTGAAACCCTCCCGCTGTCGCTACCTGTGCGCCTATAAAGGCTTTGATAAAACCCTGTCAATTGCAATTTTGTTTTGAATTGATGGGAGGGGCGGTGCTATGGAGTCCGTCATCGTTGAGAGTTTTACTACCTAAGGAGAAAAGGACATGAACCAAGTGTTGACACTCTGGGATAATGACACGAAGAACATCTTCAATGAAGCATTTTTACGCAAGCGAGCTACGGCAGTTGCGCTACCGATTAAAGGAACTGACGCGGAAGCAATCAAAACGCTTATTGATTCTTTTCTTGGCCGCGAAGATGCCTTGGGTTTGGCGGCGCCACAGATTGGCATCGGCAAACAAATTATTGCCTTTCGTTCGGGAGGGCTTGACGACCCAGAACAAGCTCCCTTGAAGGATAATTTTGATGTGCTGATCAATCCCCGCATCACCGCCCGAGGAGGGAAAAAAATCCTTGCATGGGAAGGCTGCCTCTCCTGCCCAGAAATTCAGGCAGAAGTTGAGCGGGATGAGGAAATCAAGGTCAGCGCCATCAATCGCCAAGGTAAGGCCGTTAGCAAAAAATACCGAGGGCTTTTGGCGCGTATTCTACAACACGAGATAGATCATCTGGAAGGATTGTTAATTTTGGATCGTTCGGTACAAATCGAAATCCCCAAACGCAAAAAGTTGCTATCTTTATTCGCCAACATGAATAGCGAGAAATAAATTCTCCTAGCAATATTTCGCCCCTTGCTATAGCGATAACAGTACTGCCTTTGGCGGCCATTTCGTTGGTAATTGCTTGTGAGGTAGGGAAATATGAGCTTCTATTGATGCGCCATTGTGGCTAAAATTCCTTGACGGACAGGAGCACATAACATAGCGCCACCCGCACCAAGCCAAAAGAGAGAGATTCCGATGAAGGCAATTTTTTTATCCGATGCTCATCTAGTACATGCAAGTAGCCCCGCCTATGCGAGAATAGATTCTTTCATTCGCTCCTTAACGGACGAAGGACAGGAAAAAATCGATCGCCTGTATATCTTAGGAGATTTTTTTGATTTTTGGTTTGCCAAGGGCAACAAAATTTACGGTGAATATAAACGAATTATTGATTCGCTGGTGGCTTTACGAAAATCAGGGGTGGCAATATATTTTGCCGAGGGCAACCATGAGTTTTTTTCCAGGGAGTATCTGAGTCCACTAGGGATCGAAACAACCGAAGAACACTTTGATTTTGTGTCCGATGGGTTGCGGTTTTTTGTCGCGCATGGCGACGATTTTTGTGGCTCTTCTCGCATCGCTTCCCTCCTCAAGCTCTTTTTGAAGAGTGAGGTTACACACACGATTAAAACGGTGCTTCCTTCGCAATTCACATGGAGGCTTTCCCAGATGATGACCAGCGCCAGCCGCCGTTATACGGATATCAGCGGCAAGGAACTGGCAAGACGTATGCGTTACTATGCACAAGCAAAGTTGGATTACGGTTACGATGTGGTGATTTTTGGCCATTCACATTTTCCTTTGCTTTCGGACAAGGTAATTGCAGGTAAGCGCAAAGTGTTTGTTACTCTGGGCGATTGGCTAAATGGTAACGGGAGTTATTTGTGGTATAACAGTGGTGTTTTTGAATTAAAATCGTTCGCATGAAACACTCGCCGCTTCGGCTTATCATGTGCTTTAAACTAACAAAAAATAGAAGGGTTATAAATAATTAGTGAATAATTTTGGATGCTTACCAAAACAATATACCAACCCTCGCCAAGCACTCTTTAGCGTTATCCCCGTTCCTTATGATTTAACCTCCACTTATGGTGCGGGATCAAGGCGAGGACCCGCGGCTATCCTTGAAGCATCAGCAAACATGGAGTTATTCGATGAACAGCTCCTGCAGGAGACCTATCTTTGCGGCATTCATACGGATGATGTTTTGGAAGTTGATGCCCGAGGTCCAAAGTACATGGTGGAGAGCGTTTATCGTCGTACCAAAAAACACCTGCGGGCTAAGCGTGTCCCTGTTCTGCTTGGCGGCGAACATTCCGTTTCTTTCGGTGCCTTTAGGGCCGTCCATGAGGTTCATCCCCATCTTACCGTGCTACACCTTGACGCCCATGCTGATCTTCGTGATTCGTACCAAAAAAGCCCCTTCTCCCACGCTTGTGTCGCTCGCAGGATGGCGGACTTAAGCCCCCTGGTACAGGTTGGCATCAGAAGCATCTCTTCCGAAGATAACCGCTTTCTGGAACACGCCACGCATATCAAGACATTCACCGCTGACCATATCCACTCAACGCCTTCATGGCAAGAAGCAGCCCTCCCACTTCTCCAAGGGGAAGTGTATCTCACCCTAGATTTGGATGTTTTCGATCCCTCAATTATGCCCGCCACAGGAACACCTGAACCGAATGGATTATCCTGGCGCGATGTTACCTTGTTTTTGGCTGCCGTTTCGCGCCAAGCTAGGATTGTGGGTTTTGATGTTGTGGAACTGGCGCCCCTGCCTGGTATCGTTGCCCCTGATTTTCTTACGGCAAAACTTATTTATCATGTAATGGGACTAATTAGCCGTAGTCGCTAGACGGTCGGTAAAATACTCAACTAGGAGGAGAGCAAGGCAAATGAACAAAACAAACAACGCAAACAATTTTAATGTGTTCGTCCCAAGTAAGATGTTTTTTACCAAGGGTGTCGGCACCCATAGGGAAGAGTTGCATTCTTTTGAGTTAGCGTTGAGGGATGCTGGTATTGAAAAATTCAATCTGGTGCAGGTTTCCAGCATTTTCCCCCCTGGATGTAAGGTTATTTCCCGACAGCAGGCGCTGAAGGAATTAAAGCCTGGCTCAATAGTTTTTTGTGTCTTATCTCGCTGTTGCACCAACGAGCCAAGGCGGCTATTGGCGGCTTCCGTGGGATGTGCCATCCCTGCCGATAAAAACGCCTACGGGTATATCAGCGAACATCATTCCTTTGGGCAAAACGAAAAACATGCTGGTGATTACGCCGAGGATTTGGCGGCGGCCATGCTTGCCTCTACCCTGGGAATTGATTTCAATGTCGATGAAAGCTGGGATGAGAAAAAAGAAATTTTTAAAATTAGCGGGAAGATTGTTTCGACTCGCAACATAACACAATCAACGGTGGTGAAAGAACCTGGATACACCACAGTGCTTGCTGTCGCCGTGTTTGTGGCTTAAAGCCCCTACCATGAAAAGCGGATTGCGTGAAGTTGTCGAATACGAAGATGGCGTTTTGAAGGAACGGAAGTTTTACTCCGGCACTCAACTAGAAGGCGAATATTTATCGTACTACTCCAATGGGCAGGTGATAGTTCAGCTTTTCTTCAAGAACGGCTTGAAGCATGGCCCGGCTGTTTCTTATTTCCGCGATGGTTCCCTGCGCGAAAAGGGCTTTTTTGTGGATGGCCGTCTTGAAGGAGACTACACCAATTACCATGAAAACGGTAAGATCCGCGAATGCGAACAGTACCGTGCGGGAAAGTTATGCGGCGTTTATCGTCGTTATTTTAGCAACGGGCAACTCCGCGACGAAGAAAATTTTGAAGATGGTAGGTTCCATGGTGATTATGTCGTCTTTTACAAATCTGGAGAGCTACGCGAAAAGGGCTCCTTTTTTAAGGATAAAAGAGATGGAGAATATATCGCCTACTACCGTAGCGGTAAAATCAAAGAGAGGGCGCGTTATCGCACCGACAAACTCATAAGCAAGTTTGAGATGTTTGATGAAGGCGGAAACCCCTTATCCATGATACCCGAAGACTACGAGGTGGAAGAAGAAAACAAAGAAAAAGGGCGCTCCTTTGATGAAATGATGCTTCCGCATCGGTTAGAGCCACCAAAAGAAACAACCCACCCTTTTATGCGTAAATAACCCCTGGTAACTTTTGCCCTCACCACCTACCGGTAAAGTCCTATATCGCGCACTATCTGAATCGCCGCCGCGCTTTTATTCATGGTATAGAAGTGTATCCCGTCAACCTTGCCACTAATTAGCTGTTCCGCCTGTCTTACGGCAAATTCTATTCCGTATTTTTCCGTTTCTTCCGGCTTATCGCGGAGCGCCATGATTTTTTCCAACAACACGCGGGGAATTTTTGCTTGAGAGAGCGCATCTATTTTTGCAACCTGCTTATAATTGAGTACAGGAAAGATTCCCGGCAGTATGGGAACGGAAACACCAACCTTGCGCACCGAATCCATAAATCGCCAAAACACATCGTTATCAAAGAACATTTGGGTGGTGATAAAATCCGCCCCTGCCATCACCTTTTGCTGGAGATGCGCGATATCCGCTCCTATGGAAGAGGCTTCGGGATGTTTTTCGGGATATCCCGCCACGCCCACACAAAAGTCCCCTCGTGAGCGAATAAAAGCTACTAACTCGCGGGCAAAATGGAAGCCACCTGCTAAGGGCTGAAATGAGGCCTCGCCTCGCGGGGGATCGCCTCTGAGGGCGAGAATGTTCTCAATCCCTTCAGCGACCAAGGCATCTATAATGGAAGCGATTGCGGCGGAGTTGGACCCCACGCAGGTGAGATGGGCAAGCGCCTCGCAGGGGCAATGCTGCTTTATCCTGGCGGCAATGGCGATGGTCTGCTCCTTGTTACCGCCACCCGCCCCGTATGTTACGGAAATAAAATCGGGACGCAGGACCTGTAGCTCTTCAATAGCGACAAACAGAGCATCAATGTTGCCATCCCTTGCCGGCGGGAAAACCTCAAAGGAAAGGGAAAAACCCTTTTGTAATATCTCTTTTATTTTCACCCCTGTCACCTCTGTATCCTTCCCTAAAGCGTAACCCAAACACCACCATTCCGGCTGGCGCATTTAACCCCTTAATGGGAAAGGACCCCTTCATGTCCTATAGGCTCTCTTTCTGGTTCAGGTGGGTACACCTTCACCCCATTAGCGCCAACGCGCTCCACCATCGTTACCAGCTTCATCTGAGAAAACCATACACCAATTTCTTCCCCATCGCGTCCAACAAGACGAAAACCTTTTAGCCCCGAATATCCGTCCTTAGCTTCCATGTTGCCAACCACATCCCGCAAATATAGGGGCTCAAAGTCTCGCGACACCCACAAATCACCCGCTAGGGCATAGCTCTTATTTATTGCGATGATTGCCCGTGGGTATTCCCGACCCGCGTAGTAAAACTGACAATCTTTTCTGACAATACCTGCTGTAAATTCTTTGGTTACCGCATCATCAATAACAAAATGGCCCCATTGCCCTTGCATCCCGACGCAAGCAACTAAGAGAAAAACCATACTCAGTAAAATTCTTTTCATCGTTGTTATTCCTCTGCCAGTTGTACTTCCAGTGTTTCGCCGCGATATAAGAATCGGTAACTTCTGCCCAACAACATCTCCTCCGCCTCCTTTTCTATATCAGCATTGCTGTTGAGTAGCACCGTTATCCGCCCAAGCGGTTTTAAATTTTTTAACAACTTTTTAAGCAACTGAAGGCTCTGAGGAACACTGTAATCTCTTAAATCACAAACATTAGCAAACCTGTGCACCTTCGCTAATCTGTGCTTAAAAAAGAAAATAGCCAAACAAAAGCATAGCCCCACAACAACGGCAAGCTTGCCCGCGGAGGACACAGACACACCCTGGGTCGCAACGATATCCCAGCGATTGGCCAGCAGCGCACCGATAAAAATGCCGAGAAGCACCATCGCCGCATCGCCATCACCCTCGCTAGCCAGGGCGAATTGCCGTAGCGGACATCCCCCTGCAAATGTAAGCGCCAAGCCTACGAGGAGCATCGCCATGAAACTCCACAAGATGTTATTATGAGCGAGGGGTTGATTAAGCATACCCCAAGTTCCAAACAGGAGATTAAGGAATAATTGCGCTCCCATAAAAGCCAATAGTGCGTAAAAAAACCTCCCGTCCCGTAATAATAAGAGTTGTCTGAGGGGAGCCACACAACAAAACTTACTACGGTGGAGCAAAACACCGACTAACAAGCCACCACCAAGCCCAATAAATGGAGCTGTGTGGAAAGAACCCGCTCCCGCGACGCTAAATTTCAGGGAAAACATATCGGGAGCCAAGAGGAACAGCAAGAGCAACAGAAAAAAGAGCAACAGGAACAGGGATGGCGTTCTCCCCTGTGAACGAGACTTGCCTAGCATGAGTCCCCTGGTTAGTAAAAAGGTGCCTCCCGCGACACCGCATAAAAATCCACAGACACCAACAAGCGCGTTGCTATCCCCCGCACCCAAACGGACAAACGCCCTGAGGGGATCTCCCATAAATACCAGCGCACCAAAGGCCACGCAGATGCCCAAAAAGAATTTGGTTATCGGGGAAGCCCCCGCACGGGGGCGCGCACTAGCATTGGCTCTGGTGCTAAAAAATGCCCCGAAGAATAATCCGATTATTTCTGGTCTGATATAGCTACTAAAAGCATTGTTATGCAAGCCGAGGGCACCGACGATATCCCCAATAAAGGAAACGACACATAGCCCCATGTTGAAAGGATTTCCCAACTGTCCTAGCGCAAAGACAACCACAGAAATCGCAAGCGCAGCAGGTATGATACCAAGGCTCTTGGGAAAAATGCGTTCCATACACCTTCCTACCAAAAAAAATGGTGCCGAAGACTGGAATCGAACCAGCACGGACCTGCGTCCACTAGACCCTGAACCTAGCGCGTCTACCAGTTCCGCCACTTCGGCACACGAGGAGTACGGCTACCCCCGCCTATTAACACTTGTCAAAAAGTTTTTTGCGCCTACTCCAGTGGCCATTCTCCGCGCCCCTGTAGTACTTCCTTATACACCGCCAGCGCTTCATTGACGGCAGGCATTCCCGCGTATGTTGCCGCTTGAAAGATGGTCTCCGCCAGCTTCTTTTTATCGCAATCCACATTGAGCGCGGCGTTGAGGTGGAGTTTAAGCTCTGCCGTGGCCCTCAGAGCTACGAGCATCGCACAGGCAACCATTTGACGCTCCGCCAGCGTTAATACCGTCCGGGAATAAAGGTTACCCGTGATAAACCGAGAAAAATCATTAGCCAAGTCTTTATCGAATTCCCGCCACAACAGATACGGCGGATCCATTTTTATTCCCGCGCCAAAAAGTTTTGTTGCCGTCTTTTGTGTTCTCTCTTTTATCGCTTCCTCCATACATACGCCCCCCTTACTATTATGGTACGCTCATCGCACTGTTGTTTTGCCTACACTAAATCTCTTTCCCTTTTTCGCCCTGCTCCCCATGCTTTCCCGCTTTTCTTTGTAGATAATCCCGCTTCCAAAAAATCACTATCAGGATAACCACAACAGCAGCAAGAGCGACCATCATACCAAGGCTCATACTACCAACATCTCGTATCAGCGCGCCAGAAATGGATAACCCCACCGTCCCAAGAATCCTCCCCGCAACGCAGACGATGATGAAGGGTGTTATCCGCAAATGGCTCAACCCCAGCACATAACAGAGGGCATCTTTAGGAAAACCGGGAACCACAAAGAAAATAAAGGCGACCATGAGCCCTCTTTTCTGCAAAAAGCGGTCATACTTTTGCAGAAATTCCCCAGGGATAACTTTTTCCACAAGGGGTTCACCAAATATCCGCGCCAAATAAAAAGCGATAAGCGAACCAAGAGTAAGACCAACTGTGGAATAGAGAAATCCTAACCACGGACCATACAGATAACCGCCGAAAACCCCTGTAACTTCTCCTGGTATGGGGGCGACGATGACTTGCAGGATTTGCAGACTGATAAAAAGTAATGGCGAAAAAAGACCATAGCGAGCAAGCCAGGCAGAAGCAACTTCTCTATTAGTGGCAAGCACATAGATATCATCATAAAAAAAGATGATAAGAGCTACCAGTGCCAGAAAAACTAGTGTTGCAAAGAGCTTTCTTATCACCATTTCCCCTTAATACGGCGTTGATGCTCTATCAGGAGACATTGGCTAGTTCTCCATACCCTCTTCGTCGTCAGCTTGTTCTTCAGCACAGGAGGCTAAACCAATGAGTCGCTCTCCCTCTTCCAGAGAGATGAGCTTGACCCCTTGAGTCGCCCGGTGAAGCACGGGAATATCGCTTTCTTTTACCCTAATTATCTTCCCTTTATCGCTAATTAGGATAATATCCCCTTCTCCTGTAACCTGTAAAACCCCCGACAATTCACCAACCTTACTGGAAGTACGGATGTTGATATTACCCTTGCCGCCCCGAGCCTGCAAGGGATATTCGGCAATGCTTGTGCGCTTGCCATATCCGTGGACGGAAATGCTTAAGATGTAGGCGCCCCTAACGGGAATTTCGGCACCGACCACCTCATCCCCCTGGGCGAGACGAATACCGATAACACCGCTGGCAGTTCGGCCCACCTCCCGCACATCCTCTTCCGAACAGAGAAGCGCCTTCCCTTGTTTCGTGCCTAAAAAGATTTGCTGGTCGCCGTTGGTTATCTTGGCGGCAATTAACGCATCATCATCCTTGACGGACATGGCAATCACCCCCTTGGTCCGCGGGTTGCCAAAAGCTACGAGCTTGGTCTTTTTAATAATGCCTTTTTTGGTGATTTTAATAATTTGTTTTCCTTCGGCAAATGATTCTACAGGACAAACCGCCGCGATTTTTTCTCCCGGCTGCATCCCGACCAGATTTACAATCGCTTTTCCTTTAGCCGCCCTTCCCGCCTGGGGAATTTGATACACCTTTAGCCAATATACCCGTCCTCTATCGGAAAAAATCAGAACAAAGTGGTGCGTGCTGGCCACAAAAACCTTCTCAACAAAATCTTCTTCCTTCGTACCCATGGCGATTTTGCCCTTACCCCCCCTGCGTTGCGAGCGATACAGGCTTACCGGATTACGCTTGATATAGCCTTGATGGGAAACGGTTACCACCATATCTTCCTGGGTGATAAGATCTTCTATGTTAATATCGCCGACGTCCGCCACAATTTCTGTGCGGCGAGCATCTCCATGGCGTTGTTTTATTTCCTCCAGCTCGGCAATAATGATATCTTTCACCATGTTATCGTTTTGCAATATCTCCTGTAGCCTGTTTATCTGATTGCTTAATTCTTGAAACTCCTCTTGAATCTTGCCGCTTTCTAGAGCCGTTAACCGTTGCAGACGCATCTCCAGTATCGCTTTCGCTTGGAGCTCGCTGAGCTGATAGCCGGCGCAGAGTTTATCCATTGCCTCAGCGGGGGTCGTGGATTTTTTGATCAGGGCGATAACCGCATCAATATTTGCCAAGGCGATCAGCAAGCCTGCCAGGATGTGCGCCCGTTCTTGAGCCTTGCGGAGATCAAAACGGGTACGACGGACAACCACTTCCTGACGAAACTCAACAAAGCTTTCCAGAATCTCTTTCAGGTTTAGTACGCAGGGTCGTCCCTGTCTAATCGCCAGCATTAAAATGCCATAAGAAGCTTCTAACTGACTATGCTTGAAAAGATTGTTCAGCAAAACTGTAGAATTTTCGTCCTTTTTTAAATCTAGCACCACCCTTATACCATCGCGGTCAGACTCGTCGCGCAGGTCTGCAATCCCTTCAATCCGCCGTTCTTTAACCAGCTCAGAAATTTTTTCCACCAGAACGGCTTTGTTCACCTGATAGGGAAGCTCGGTGATAACAATGCTCTCTCTGTCGGTACGTTCATTTTTTTCAATAACCGCACGAGCGCGAATCTTGATGGAGCCTCTCCCTGTTTTATATGCAGAAATTATCCCCTCACGGCCACAAATGAAACCTGCTGTTGGAAAGTCAGGACCTTGTACATAGCGCATTAACTCTGTGACGGAGATCGCAGGATCCTTAATGAGCGCCACTGTTGCCGCTATTATTTCGGAAATATTATGCGGAGGGATATTGCTGGCAACACCAACCGCAATACCCGAACCACCGTTTAGCAACAACATCGGCAGACGGGCGGGCAACACTACGGGTTCCATGAGCGATTCATCGTAATTAGGAATAAAATCAACGGTCTCTCGATCCAGCTCTTGCAATAACTCCTCTGTAATGCGCTCCATGCGCACCT
Organism: Deltaproteobacteria bacterium; assembly: GCA_021737325.1. GTDB lineage: Bacteria > Desulfobacterota > Syntrophia > Syntrophales > JAIPED01 > JAIPED01. Next base: position 13,148 of record JAIPED010000011.1, on the reverse strand, counting down.
CAGTATAACGCATCGCGGCAGGAGGATCGCCATCAACAGAACCAAAATTACCCTGACCATCAATCAAGCGGTAGCGCATGGAAAAATCCTGTGCCATCCGTACGATGGTATCGTAGGCGGCGGAGTCTCCGTGAGGGTGATATTTACCAATAATATCGCCAACGATTCTCGCTGATTTTTTGTACGGTTTATTCCACTTACTCCCCATTTCATTCATGGCAAACAGGGAACGGCGATGTACGGGCTTCAAGCCGTCACGGACATCAGGAATCGCCCTGCCTATGATAACGCTCATCGCATAATCCAGGTAGGATTTCTGCATTTCCTCTTCGATCGTTATCTCTGCGCTCTTATTTAATCCGTTATCTTCCATTAATCTTACTCTTTCCTCTTTCTTGTTGTGAGACTGTTGTGCGCCAGAAGATTAGCAAGCGCTAAGATAATTGCTCATAGATCCAGATTCCCCGCGTAGATGGCATTCTTATAAATAAATTCCTTGCGCGGCTCGACATGTTCACCCATCAATGTGGAAAAGATGGCATCAGCCTGTACCGCATCTTCAATCCTTACCTGTAGTAGCGTCCGTCGTTCGGGATCCATTGCGGTGCCCCAGAGCTGCTCGGGGTTCATTTCACCAAGCCCCTTATAGCGCTGTATTTGCATGCCCTCTTTCCCGATTGCCACAACCCGCTGTAAAACTGCAAACATTTCTGCCGTTTCTTCCTTCCTTCCATCATCCTCTTCTGTTAGCATGACATAGGGGCCGGGCTCTATTTGTCGTAGCCTCTGGTGAAGAGAAAAAAGAAGTCCGGCACTGAGAATATCCCGACCAATGCGGGTATGCGCCTTCATACCGTTATGTGCAGTTTCAATAATCATATCGGCATCTTCCACCTTGATTTTTAATATCTCCGTTGGCGCTTGCCCTGCCATGATGAACTGTTTTAAACTCTCCGTATCGGTAAGCTTTTCTTTGATTAAGGGGAAATTCTGCGCAAGCCACAACAAGAGAGCAATGTCATATCCCTCCCGCTGCGGCACGCGTACTGCAGTTTGTAGGGCTATAACTCTTTTTAGCATCGCTTGCAGGCGAGGTCCCGTCAGGACCGTCCCATCCTTGGTTCTTATTCTAATTTTTGCGGCACCGTTTTCCACAAGCATTGATTGCAATGCTTCTTCGTTCTGTAAATAGGTTTCTTTTTTCCGATCCGCGATGCGAAAGAGAGGGGGTTGCGCGATATATAAATACCCTCTTTCGATAATATCTCGCATCTGCCGGAAAAAAAATGTCAGCAACAGAGTGCGAATGTGTAAGCCGTCCACATCGGCATCTGTCATAATAATCACCTTATGATAGCGAATCTTTGACACATCAAAGTCATCCTTACCGATACCCGCCCCCAAAGCGGTGGTGATAACTCTTATTTCTTCGTTCTGTAACATTTTATCAAAGCGCGCCTTTTCCACATTCAGCACCTTGCCTCGTAGGGGTAAAATCGCTTGAAATTTTCTATCCCTACCTTGCTTGGCCGAACCACCGGCGGAATCACCTTCTACCAAAAAAATTTCACTCCGCTCGGGATAGCGTTCTTGGCAATCGGCCAGCTTCCCCGGTAAAGCACTAACCTCCAAGGCGCTTTTGCGGCGGGTTAATTCACGAGCCCTACGAGCTGCTTCCCTAGCCTTCGCTGCCTCTATACACTTTCCGATGATTTGTTTGCCCGTTGCCGGATTTTCTTCTAGAAAAGTATTTACATTTTCATAAACGATACCTTCCACCAAGCCCTTAACATCGCTGTTTCCCAGTTTCGTTTTTGTTTGTCCTTCAAACTGCGGGTTTTGTATCTTCACACTGATGACGCAACTAAGCCCTTCACGCAGATCTTCACCCGTGAGAGAATCGGTGCCAGTTTTTATCAGATTGTTATTTTTGCCGTAGTTGTTAAACACGCGGGTTAAGGCGGAACGAAAACCAATAACATGCGTTCCTCCCTCGGTAGTGTTGATATTGTTGGCATAGGAGAGCAGATTGTCCGTGTAGGTATCGTTATACTGCAACGCCAACTCCACGATACAAGTTTCACGCGATCCAGTAATGTATATCGGTTTTTTGTGTAACACCCGCTTATTGCGATTTAGATACTCTACAAAAGAAACTATTCCGCCCTCGTAGAAAAAATCCGCCGCATTGCCATCCCGCTCATCGGTTATTTTTATCTGTAAACCCGAATTTAAAAAGGCCAATTCTCGGAGCCGTTTGGCTATGGTTTCATAGTTAAAATCGGTCTCCTCAAAAATTTCCCCGTTGGGATAGAAGGTTATCTTGGTCCCTCGCTTTTTGGTTTCTTCCGCCACCGCCAGCGGAGCCTCTGGAACCCCATTACGGTATGACTGCCGATACACCTTACCCTCACGGCAAATCTCCATCTCCAAAAGGGTAGAAAGAGCATTAACCACCGAAACACCTACTCCATGCAACCCACCTGAAGTTTTATACACATCGTTAGAAAACTTACCTCCGGCGTGTAATCTTGTGAGCGCCACTTCGGCGGCGGAGACTCCCTCAGTCGGATGTATCCCCACAGGAATACCTCTACCATCATCGGCAACAGTAAGACTGCCATCGGCATTTATGACTACCTGAATATTTTTACAAAAACCAGCAACCGCTTCATCAACAGAGTTATCCAAAACTTCATAAACAAGGTGGTGTAAACCCTCCTTGCCTGTAGAGCCGATATACATCGCGGGACGCTTCCGTACGGCCTCCAACCCTTCCAACACTTTGATACTTGATTCAGAATATATTTCTCCCAAAACACCCAACCTCACTTCGACTTTAAGTTATACCAACCGAACAGGCATCACGACTGCCAGATAATTATCGCCAACCGTCTCTTTCACAAACAGCGGTTTTCCCTCAGCACCCAAATCAAGTAACACATCAACACTTTCTGCACCTTCAATGGCTTCAATTAAGAAATGTACATTGTAGGAAACATTGATATCTGTCCCCGCATAATCCACAACCACCTCATCTTTTGCCTCCCCCACATTAGCATCCACCGACGAAAGTTTTATACATTTATTCGAGATATCCATGATCACCCCTGTATAACTCACATCGGCAACTACGCGCATTATCCGCAACGACCTCAATATCTCTTCTTTGTTCACCACCAGCGGAGATGATTGTGCTAGAACAATCACTCGACGATAGTCAGGATACTCCGCCTCAATCGTATTCAATTGCATGAGCATCTGCCTCGTCTTAAAAACGATAAAACCACCATTCAAACCAATCAATACCTCTTCATTTAGACCCTCAAGATTTTTTTTCAGCTCAACCGCCCCTTTTTTACCGATGATCAACCCCTTCACCATTTTTCCCGAACCCAGCACAGCCTCAGCATTAAACAACGATAATCGATTACCATCAGTCCCCACCATCCTAAGGCAACTTTTCTCCACATCACACTCAAGAAACATACCATTGATGTTTCGGCGCATTGCCTCGTTGGATGCTGAATTAATGGTTTTCTTAATCATATCAACCAATCTATTGGAAGCAACTGACGCCACTTCCTCCTGCAACTCAACACTTATCAGCGGATACTCCTCATCGTTAAGCCCTTGAATTTTGTAAAGCGCGTTCCCGCATTGCAAGGAAATTAACATATCATCACCTTGTATAAACACAACTTCATCAGCACCTTGCATCTCTTTGAGCATTTCATAAACACGCCTTGCTACCAGTAAAACGCTGCCTTCATTCTCCACCCTGGCAGGCATGAAAACAACAACAGAAACCTCAACATCCGTTGCTTTCACGGTTATTCCTTCTCTGCTAGCGATAAGGTGCAAATTATTAAAAAACGGTGAAGTAGTTTTTTTGTCAGTAACCCCCAACACCTTTTGTACTCCATTGATAATTACATTTCTATCAATTGTGAATTTCATCTCTACTCTCCTTCCTTAATATCTCATAACCACCAAGCAAAAACCCCTAGTAGTTACAGTAGGCGCTGTGGAAATGTTGATAAACCATTCAACTCTCTATTTTAACAACCTAAATTTAGGTAATAAACCCTTTATAGACTTCATCTTCCTTCCACAAGTAACCCTTCTATCTCTTTGATCACCCCTTTTATTACTGGATCCTTAGATATCAACATCTGAATTTTATTAACACCGTAGATAACTGTTGAATGATCTCTCCCGCCTAGCTTTTCTCCAATGTCCGGAAAAGAGGAATTGGTCAGCTTGCGCATTAAATACATTGATACCTGCCTTGCCTGGGAAATATTCTTGTTCTTCCTTCCTGAAGATTTCACATCAGATATTTTTACATTATAATACGACGCGACAACCTTAACAATTTCTTCAGCTTTCACATCTCTTTTTATATTAGTCTTATAGACTCCTCGCAAAGCTTCCCTTGCTAATTCAACGCTCAGATCTCTTTTATTTATTGAGGCGTAAGCAAGAACCCGCCTCAAGCATCCTTCCAGCTCCCTGATATTAATATCCGGTATAGAAGAGATGAGATAAGCAACATCGTTACTGATTGTACAAGCGTTCTCTAGTGCCTTTTGCACTATTATGGCCATTTTTGTTTCGACATCGGGATGCTGAATATCAACTATCAAACCCCATTGAAAGCGTGAACGCAATCTCTCGGTTAAATTGGCCATATCCTTAGGGAACTTGTCAGAAGTAAGAACGATCTGTTTACCAGCACCATGAAGCAAGTTAAAAACATGGAAAAACTCCTCTTCAGTACTGGTTTTTCCCGCGATAAATTGCACATCATCGACCAACAGAAAATCAATATGGCGACACTTGTCCCTAAATGCTGCCATTTTATCCTGTCGGATAGCTGTGATAATCTCGTTCATAAAATCCTGTGCGGACACATATGTGATGTTCAAACCGTGGTGAAGCTGGCTACAACGAATACCAATAGCATTCAAGAGATGCGACTTCCCTAAACCAACATCACTATAAATGAAAAGCGGGTTGTAGTTACGAGCTGGTTGTTCTGCAACCGAAAAAGCGGCGGCATGAGCAAGTTGGTTGCAAGAAGCCACCACAAAGCGCTCAAAGGAATATCCCTGATTGAGGGTTGTCGGTATGCTGTGGGTTGGTTGATTATCCGCAATAGTTACAAGTGCATTCGAAGAATCAGCCTTTATCTCTTCCTCGACTACGATATTAACCTCTGCGGCAGAGCCAAGAGCCTTCCGTACAGCGTCATCCAGATACGGCTTGTAGTTTTCCATAACCCAATCAAAAAAGAACTTATTAGGAACACTCACAGTAAGAACAGCTTCTTCTTTTTTTAGTAGCTTCATGGGCTTTATCCATGTGTTGAAGACCAGTGCGCCCAAAGACGCTCCTAATGATGCGGTGATTTGATTCCAAGGCATTGTTTACTAATTACACCAGAGGCTAGAATATGTTTTTTCCCACGCCATTCCTTATAGTTTTTATAATGTTATCTAACTCATCATTAGACGCAAAAGATATTAACAGCTTACCCTTACCACCAGTGGGGTCCTTGATAATTTGTACTTTGGTATGTAGCAAAGAAGAGAGGCTTGTAGATACATCGTTGGCATAGGTCTCGCTCTTGCTTATCTTTGCAGGTCGAGGGTCCTTTTTAGCAAGTAGCCACGATTCTACAGCACGCACGGAAAGCCCCTTTTTTTCAATATCTGTAATAATTTCCTTTATTTCTGTATTAGAACAGCCGATTAAACAACGGGCATGTCCTGCAGAGATGCGTTGCTCCGCAACCGCCCTGCGGGCAAATTCGGGTAATTTCAACAATCTCATAGAATTGGTTATTGTGGAGCGATCTTTACCGAGTCGTTTTGCGAGCGATTCGTGAGTATTGCCAAATTCTCTGATTAGCCGTTCAAAACCTTCCGCTTCCTCAATGGGGTTTAAGTTCTCCCGTTGCAAGTTTTCCAACAAAGAAACTTCCGCAGCCTCGGCGTCGGAAAACGACTTAACGATAACAGGCACCTGTTGCAGTCCTGCCTTTTGTGCCGCCCGCCACCGTCGTTCGCCCGCGATGATCTCATATCCTTGCTTTCCCGCAACCTTTCTTACAAGAAGTGGCTGAATGATACCGCTCTCACTGATAGAATTGATCAGCTCTTGAAGGTCGGCAACCGTGAAGGTCTTTCTTGCTTGATAGGTTCCTGGTCGTAAATCCTCAATACCACAAGAAAGAATCCTACTATCTTCGGAAATGATTACCGTATTAGGAATCAAAGCTTGTAAACCCTTACCTAAGGGAGCCTTACTGGTCATTTCCCACTCCTTTGGTTGCATATTTGGAGAGAATTTCATGTGCCAGTTCAATGTAGGCTATAGCGCCCCGCGATTTTACATCATAAAGAATGACCGGTTTTCCGTAGCTGGAACATTCTGAAAGGCGGACATTTCGCGGAATCACAACACGGAAAAGATGCTGCGGTAAATGTGCCCTGACATCGTTGGCCACATGGTGTGAAAGGGCATTCCGAGAATCAAACATAGTGAGCAAGATGCCCTCTATTTCCAAGCGTGGGTTTAATGAGGATTTTACCAGCTCAATCGTTTTGAGCAAGGCACTTAACCCTTCCAGTGCAAAGTATTCACATTGCAAGGGAATGAGGATAGAGTCCGAAGCCACCAAGGCGTTGAGGGTAAGCAAGCCTAAAGCGGGAGGACAATCTAAAAAGATATATTCGTATTGAGGGAGAACATGGGACAACAGGATCGCTAGTTGCCGTTCCCTGTTCTCTCGGGACACCATTTCTATTTCCGCGCCGACCAAATTTTGGTCAGCAGCCAGGATATCCAGATACGGCACGGCGGTGGGTCTAACGGCCTCGCTTATGACAGCACCACCACAGAGACAATGATACAGGTTGAGGCGAGGAGGAGTATCCATACCCTCCATTAAACCACTGGTGGTATTCCCCTGTGGATCACAATCCACTATTAGTGTGCGGCGCTGGGTAATGGCCACAGATGCTGCCAGGTTTACCGCTGTGGTGGTTTTTCCTACCCCACCTTTCTGGTTGGCGATACAAATAACTCTACCCATTCTATTGCCCTTCTAGGAATGCTTGGTTAAAAAATACACAAAAAGGAGCCCCAATAGCGATTAGCTGTGAGCTAGTGTCTGTTACCGGGGGGACCGCAGGCGGGTAACACAAAAGAGAATGGGGGCGCAACAACAAAAACCGTTTACACTTCATGCGATTACTCACTTCCGCGCCGAAACAGACAAAGGCTTCTACTCTGGTTTAGCCAAGGTAGGACATAGCGATGTTCTGTCAAAAAAGCCATGCTATAAGAAGGAGCAAGATCTTGCGCTACTTCCAATTCTGTTGCCACATTTAACCCCTTCATCGCCACCAGCACCCCACCGTTGCGCAGATGGTATCGCGCTATTTTAAGTAATCCGTGCAGATCTATCATTGCCCGCGAAGTCATAATATCATACTTAACAGCGGCGTTTATCCTTACATCCTCCACATCCAGATAACGGTTTATAATTTCTACATTATCCAGCTTGAGCTCGTTAACGGCTTGCCGCAAAAAAGATGCCTTTTTGCGCGTTGCTTCCACCATGGTAACGCTTTGTGGGCTAGTAACAATCGCCAAGGGTATTGCGGGCAATCCTGCTCCCGAGCCTATATCAATTATCTTACTACCGTGTAGCGGAGCAAAGATGGCAGGGGCAAGCGAATCAAGGAGATGCTTGATAACAAAATCTTCAGGGCTGGTTGAAGCAAAGAGATTGATTTTTTTATTCCAAAAATGCACCAAATCAAAGTAGGCGGCAAATGACAACAAGTGTCCTTCGTTTATTGATATTCCCAGCGAAGCGGCGGAGTTTTGTAATAAATGTTTGAGGTTTACCTGCATGGCATCTGTGGTTAACAAAAGAGCCGAGACGGGGCAAATATAATTCTCAGGGGGAGCTGGATGCAAAGCGTAGCAACAACACCGGCAACAGCCGCACTTTTGCAAAATGTTACGGTGGTTTTAACGAGGCCTAAACACCCTGGAAATGTTGGCTTTACCGCTAGATGTATCAAAAATATGGGCATCACTAATCTTGTCGTTGTTCCCAACGGTACGCCTTTTGCGCAGGAAGAAATGTTAGGACAGGCAACACCCTTTGCCAAGGATATTGTTCTTGGAATTAAATACTGCCCATCCCTCGCAGAAGCGCTTGCTCCGATGCATTTCGTAGTGGGCACAACGGCCAGGAAGGGTGAAGGGCGGGGACCGCAGGTCCAGCCCCGGGAAGCCGCACAGGCAGTCATCAACAACGCGCAGAACAACCGTGTTGCGCTACTCTTTGGTTCGGAGGATAAAGGGCTTGCCAACGACGATCTCCGTTTCTGCCATTTGATAGTGAATATTCCCACTTCTGCGGCTTTTTCTTCCATTAACCTCTCTCATGCGGTGATGATTCTTTGTTATGAAATCTTTGTCGCTGCAGATGCGGGAGGGCGGGGGTTCGTTCCCCAGACCGCATCGGTTCAGGAAACCGAGAGGATGTTTGAACAAATGCGTACATTTTTACAGCAAATAGACTTTTTGAAGAAAGAAAACCCGGAATACTGGCTACGACACATCAGAAAGTTCTTTGCACGGACAAAGCTCTTGTCCAAGGATGTTAAAATTGTTAGGGGAATAATGCGTCAGATAGAATGGACAATTAAAAATAACAAATAGTTAGTAAGGGGGAATGTTTTGAAGAAGACCATTACGGTTGTGTTTGTTTTGCTTCTTTTGGGGATGCCTTTTGTTGTGCATCAAGCTAATAGTAGTGGGCAATCATTAGACCCTGTTTATCCGAAAATCCGTGCTATTGTTGAAGTAACCAGCATCATTACCCGTTACTATGTGCAGGAAGTGGATATGGAGAAAGTGGTGGCTGCAGGGATAAAGGGCATGATGGGAGCCTTGGATCCCCACAGCAACTACTTCAGCCCCCAAGAAGCCAAAAATTTCGCTGCTGAAATCAAGGGCGTTTTTGGTGGTATTGGGACGGTAATCTCCGTACGCAATGGTTCTTTGGTGGTAGTCGCACCGCTGGAAGATACACCGGCGTACAAAAAAGGAATTAAGGCAGGAGACAAGATAACTAAAATCGACGGGAAGACTACCGAAGGTTTCTCCGTTGAAGATGCCGTCAGTAAGCTTCGCGGAGCTGTAGGTACAAATGTTACCCTGGAGATTGAGCGAGAGGGAGAGGTCCTCAAGGTTGAGATACAGCGCGCTACGATCCATATGAAAAGCTTGTCCCATAAACTATTGGCCAACGATATTGGGTATATCAGGCTGATGGCCTTTCGTGACGGGGTTTCCGCTGACCTCCACGCTGCGCTTAAAACCCTCAAAAAATCTTCCAAGAATGGCACCATGCGCGGTTTGATTTTAGACTTGCGTAATAATCCTGGAGGTTTGATAACGGAAGGAGCGGAAGTTGCGGATGTTTTTATTACAGAGGGGATTCTTGTCTATACCGAAGGGCGTAGCCCAGAGAGCAACCTCATCTATCGTGCCAAAAACGACGGCGACGAGCCGCTAGCTCCGCTTATTGTTTTGGTCAATGAAGGGTCTGCCAGTGCCTCGGAAATTGTTGCGGGTGCCCTGCAAGACCACGAACGAGCGCTACTTTTGGGTACGCGAACCTTTGGTAAAGGTTCTGTACAAAGAAAATTCGACATATATGGTGGCGCAGCGGTAAAGATAACAACCGCCCTGTACTACACCCCCAAAGGAAGATGCATCCAAGCACAGGGGCTAGAACCTGATATCACCGTGGAAGCGGCTCCTCCAAAAAAAGGTGCGGCTCCTCCAAGGGAGAAGGATATAGAGGGGCACCTCGCCAAACAGAACAACGGAACTGACGACAACAAGCCCTCGTCCGAGGCTGAAGAAACTCTGCAAAAGGATAACCAACTACGAACAGCGGTGGATATCCTTTCCAGGCGGGAGATCATTCAACGATGGCAATAGCAGCATAAGCGGCTTTTTCTGTGCGCTTATTGAGTTTGAAGGGGAGCAATCATTGAATATTTTTAGGAACACGACAATCCTGACACTGGCGGCGTTGCTACTGCTCGGATGTGTAGCCTGTGCCCAGCAACGGGTGGTAGGGCAAACAATGCCGACGCATTGTAATACACGCGCTATCCAAGGAGCCGAGCTTCAAATTCCCGCAAGCCCCAGCCTGCTTTACGCCAAAAGTGAATCGCTGTTAAATAGCGGTGATATAGCGGCCGCGACGGAGCTACTGCAAAGAGCGGTGGAAATTGATGATACCTCTTCCTACCTTTGGACTCGACTAGGATTCGCACAGTGGGAGCAAGGAGAAGTTACTCTTGCTGCAGACGCTTTGCAAAGGGCAAGACAACTAGGCAACGACACGGAGGAAAGTCTCTTTTTAAGAGCGTTACTCCATATCTATCACCGTGAATATGCCGAAGCAAAAAGCGCACTCCAGCAGGTCGTCCAGATGAACGAGGAAAATATCAGGGGGTTAGAAATCTTGGCAGGATTGCATGGCCAAGATGGGGAATACCGTGACGCGATTTTAGCCCTGGACAAAATTATCATGCACAACCATCATGATATGGACGCCATCCATCTGCGCTCTCGCTGTTTTGCCGCCATTGGAAATTTCACCAGCGCCATTAAAGATTTAGAAGTCGTCATCTCAACAATAAAAGAAGAAAGCCTTTATCGTGAATTGGCGCGATTATACCGCGCACAAGGAGACGAGAAAAGAGAGTTCAGTATTTATGAGGAGGGCTTAAAGCTTTTTCCCGAGAGTTGTTTGTTGCGAAAAGCAATAGCTGACCACATGCTAATCACGGGTTTATTTCCTTCTGGGGAGGCATATCTGTGGAAGGGCGAGGAGCCATGGTGTCCAGAAATAGCCGATACTATGGCGATTCTTTATATCCACGAAAAGAGATATCTCCAAGCCATGGCATCTATCAAACAACTGATTGCAGGAGAAGCATCCGATAAGGGTTATTATCTTAAGGGTTTGATTCACGAGGCACTAAATGAAGATATCCTAGCACGGGAAGCTTATGCAAACATTCCGAACGGGTCCCACTTTTTCATTCCTGCCAACCTGCGCGTTGCCGAGATTCTCGCACAATCCAGCACGGATGACGCAATCAAAAAAGTTGAGGAAATTATCGCCGCCTCTCCTAAGACACCGGAGGCATATCTTTTTCTTGCCGACATTTATGGCAGGGTGGGCCAAATCCAAAACACCGAAGCAACCTTAGTAAGGGCGCTGGCGATCTATCCGAACAGCACAGAGATACTCTACACGCACGGTTTTTTACTCAGCGGAAGCGGGAGAACGGGAGAGGCACTCACCATAATGCAGCAGATCCTCTTAATAGATCCCAGGCACTGTGAGGCACTTAATTTTGTGGGCTATCATGATGCCGATAGAGGCATTAATCTGAAAGCGGCTCAAGAAAAAATAGAAATGGCACTCGCTCGGTGCCCCGAACAGGCGGAGATTTTAGATTCTCTAGGATGGGTACTGTTCAAGCGCGGTAAATATGAGCAAGCATTGCAGTATTTGCAAAAGGCCCAAGAGAGGCTTCCTCACGAGCGAATCGTTGCCCTGCACCTGGCGGAGAATTATGAAAAGCTGGGACGATACGAAGCGGCTTTGGCTATCTATCGTCAGCTTCTTCATGGCGATGCCAAAGATACAGTCGTTCAGCAAAAAATAGCTCGTTGCGAAGGTAAAATAGCCGCTCCATCTTCGCGAAAGATGAAAAAGTAGATATCAGAAAGAGAGATTGGTGCCATGCCATCACTGCGCCGCGGGATAGTCCTTACGGGTTTACTGCTTGTCGTCTTGTCCTGTTTTTCCTGTGTGGCGTTGCCGACCAAAGAAACGGTGTCTCCTAGTTGTACCCATAGCTGGGAAAAGGTAACAGGGGCAACAGCCGCAGGGCGTGATGCAATATCTTCCGAATTTACCATTCTCTTGGAAGGCGAACAAAAAGCGTTTTTTACGGGTATCTTACATGTATCCGCCCCCGATAAAATGAGGTGGGATATCTTTACCCCTATAGGAACGCTTGCCGCTATTGTTGCCGTAAATGGAACGAGCTTTAGCGCCTTCCTTGCCGCGCCGGGAAAGGTTTACCGCGGCACAATCACCGCCGATAGTATGGAACGCATCGTCCATCTTCCCCTACTGCCCAACGAATTCGCGGGCATTCTTTTAGGTTCGGCAGAGATGTTAAGTCGGGGGATGTGGTTAGCGGGATGTGTAGAAATGGAGAGGATGTACTCTTTTTCCCGTAGCGGGGAGTCACGACAAGTTTGGCTTGATGGACAGAATCGCCCTCTACGGTATTGGGGGCACAGGGGACTTGAGGATTTTTGGCTACAGGTGCAGTATGATGGGGATGTTCCCCGTCAAATAACGGGCAAATACAAGAACAACATCTTCACCATGCAGATCCTCCATTACCAAGAAAAAAAGCTGTCGCAGGAATTGTTTGAAGTAAAGTCCTCTCAAAATAGCGGCGCGCTAGACGGTATCGTCGCTCCTCATGATTTCAATTTTTAGCAGTTCTTGGCTCTGCTCGGTAACGCGAGCCCTTTCACTAAGCGCAATATTCGGTATCCAGAGAATGCCTGCTTGGTCATGCAACAGAGGCAAAAGCTGGCGCTCTTGGCGTGGGATTTTTTTGTCGGTAAAAATATCCTGAACCTTGCGTGATTGGTTGTTCATCCCTAGCGGATTCATGCGATCTCCCACATGCCAGCGGCGAAAAAAAAACGGGGGAGCTATCTTATTGACATCCAGAAAGGTAATGGCGCGGTTATCGAACCTTGCAACAATCGCGGGGACCAAACTGAAGCGGAAGAGCATTGCCGAGATTGCTAGGTATTGAGGGGTGGTTTCTGCGGGAGGAAGCACCACCTCTTCATCACATCCCACGCTCTGAGGAATGTTCCTCTGGTGAGGGGCAATGAAGATTAATTCGTCGTACTCTCTGCGGATCTTGAGCGATCTGGGCAAGGAAATTTCCTGAGAGCCTTGTCGTCCCGCCACTAAACGGTGCAGTAATTGGATA
>JAIPED010000010.1 GCA_021737325.1 Deltaproteobacteria bacterium | reverse complement strand
GCAGACAGGCTCCCGAGATTGTTGGGATTACGCGCCTCCCCCACCAAAGCGCACTGCACGCTGGTGATTTCGTGCTCGGCAGGGTTGAACAGGCAACGGAGTATGACCTTACTGCCAGCCTCGTGGCCAAGCGGTAGGCAAGCAAAAGAAGATGTTTGCGCTCCCCCCTGACAAGGTGTGGTAGCGTAAAGCGGCGGGGTGGCCTGCATGGCAACTTTTTCAATAAGGAAGACCCTTGCGAAACTCGTTCAGCAGACACCAACGGAAGCTCCGCGATTGAAGAAAATAAAAGACTCTTGCACAACTGCACAGCCTTGTTTTCGACCGTCATTCCCGCGAAAGCGGGAATCCAGATATGTTTGGAATAATTTGATTATTTTCGTAAGCATACACACCCTTCTTTCGTTACTGCTTTGACGAATAGGCTGTGCAAGGGTCTTAATAACTGAAATATTTCAAACACCTCTGGACTTTCGCTGGAGCCTGCACTCGTGAAAACGGGTGCGGGAGTAACATCAGGAGGCTATATTGTGCAGTTGTGCAAGAGTCTTTTTCTGTCATTCCGAACGCGAATCCCTTAAACATCAACAACGAGCGTTCTGGCTAAGAACATCCAAGGGATTTCTCCCTTCGGTCGAAATGACAAAGAAGACCACTGCACAACCTATTCTTCCAAACAGTAACGGAAGCAGAATCTTCTTTGCTTCGAAAATAACCAAGTTACTTCAGACACATCTGGATTCCCGCTTTCGCGGGAATGACGGTCGGAAACAAGGCAGTGCGGTTGAGCAAGAGTCTTAATCCGGGCATCAAAATTCAAACTGTTCATTCTTATGTTCATGCATTCAAATAACCTGAGACCACAGCCATATAGCAATTTTACAATAAGATCATAGGGATACTTGAGTTTTAAGATAATCAGATCAACTTCTGAAGAGATTATGATTTTGTTCCAAAACCTCTTTTTTTATTAAACATGCATCAAATTGATGTAATAATTGTTGAGGTATTTTTTCCATAATGATATCCAAAGATGAATATTAAACTGAAATGAATGATATGCGGATAACCGCTTAATTGCTTGTTCTTCCCCTCGCTCCGCTCGGGCGAAGAACCAGGCAGTCAAGACGGACTCCCGCTACGCGGGGCCGCTTACCGCCGAGATTCGACGACAAAGGAGAAGAAAATGAATCGGTTTGTGGTGGTTTTTTTGACCTCACTTATTGCTTTTGTGTTATCGGCCTGTGCATCCGTGGATTCGAAGATATACGCCGGAAACAAGGTACAAACAGTGAGTGCGTGGACTCTTGAGTTTGCATACGAATCAGGAGCAGTTGAACAACTAAAAAAGAGCACAGGTGATTCCGAAGTAAAAGTAGTAAGCACCGGGCAGTTGCCAAGTGACCTCCAGTTGCGAGATGACCTCTTTTTTATGTTAAAAGATGAATACGCTATTCCTCTGACAAAGAATCTGGGGGATGCCAACGGAAGAATTCTAATCCACCCAATTCACTTTTTGGGCGGAGGGTTTAAGCTGTTAACGATTACCCTTGTAGATCAACAAGGTGAAACGCTTGCGAGATTAAAAATCACCAACGGAGATAGAAACGCCACTTTTAAGGACGACGAGGATTTTACGAAGTATGCGGCTAGGGCAATTGCGTCGGCAATTCGAGGAAAGTAACCCATGTCGTCGAACAATCGCTTCCAGCCGACGTCGGCGCTAACGCGCCGTCGCTGCTGAAGCGAAGCGTTATTTTTCAAACTCAAAAGTACTGATAGCCTGATGCAAAAGACTGCCTACAAGATCAACAAACCCTTCATCCTGGTGCATATAATCACTTTTTCCAGAATATGCCGCACCAGCATGATAAAGGACAAAATGGATCAACTCATGATAGAAAGTTTGTGCAATTTGCTCATCAGACAACGGAATCGTTGCCGTTGGAGGCCGAAGTTGAATCTCGTTTTTGCGATAACAGGCAAAACCATAATGACCGTCTAAGTCGGTAAATGTATCAGGACAAAACGAAACCGTTATTGTCTGGCCGAACAATTTGAACTTGTTTGGTATTTTCATAATCCAGCACAAGGAGAAGCAGAAATGGGAACAAAAAAAATCGGACGCGATGCAGAGACCGGAAAATTCAAGCCAGTAAAAGACGCGCAGAAAGACAAGAAAGGATCGGTAGTTGAAACCATCAAAACGCCTCCAAAGAAACCAAAGAAATAAACTGGGATGGCATAACAACCGGCTTGAGTTGGATTGCGCAAACTACGCGCAACCACTCAGCCGGAATGTTCTTCCCCTCGCTCCGCTCGGGGAAGAATCTTGGCGGTAAGCGATGACTGCCTGTCGCCCTCGCTCTGCTCGGGCGAAGAACCATGCAGTCAAGACGGACTCCCGCTACGCGGGGCCGCTTACCGCCGAGATTATGAGATGAAAAACAAGAATAGCTACTACGAATCAGGCTTTGGGCATGGGTTACTTTTCGCCATTGGTTTTATTACAGCAATGGTGGTTTGTAGTCTTGTACCAATCAAGCTATTTGTAACTCTTACAGAATGGTTTGGCCTTTCAAGTTCAATAAAAGCCTTTTTCCAGAACGAAAAGTTTCTATTTCCTTTCTTTTCTACATTGGGTGCAACATTAACAGTATTAATCTTTCAGTTCGTTAGCCGATACGTATCTGAAAAGAAAAAGAAGATATTTGCTATCAGCTACATGTATGATGTCTCTCTTCGTGTCATTGAAGCAAATCTTATTTTAAAAAAGCACACTATTCTCCCACATATCGGAGCGATAGAGCGTGCGTTTGAAGGGGAGGCTAAATTTGTACATGCTTTGTTTGAATCGGATGATTTTAAAATACTGACTGATAATAGCCTCAATTTCAGCCTTTTACCTGAGGAACATAAAGTGTTAATAGGTTGTGATAATATAAAATTAATCCAAGCATTTGAGGCAATGCTCTATTTCTTTGGTTTAAAAACAAAATCAGAGCAGCTAAATACTCACGCAACTGTAAATTTACACAGTGAATCCGCTTTTGTAAAACATGATGCTTCAAAACAAACTGAGATTTTAGAAACATATCTTAATAATCTATTCTCTGTAAAGCATGAGAATGATAGAGCAATATGGTTTGCATTACATGTTGTTTTACCAGCCCTCAATCAATATTCAAATTCTCTTAGTTTTCTTGGGTTCAATCGCAATAGTATAAAATCAACAAAGAATATCCTAGATACAAAAATACAAGTGTACAAAGAGTTTTTACCCGAAAGGAACCTGATGGGTAAAAAGAAGAAGAGTGGAATACAGGCCGCTCTATGAATGATTTTCATAACCAGCTAATAAACACGGACCCGCAAACAGCGCGGGCCGGTTATCACAATGTTCTTCCCCTCGCTCCGCTCGGGGAAGAATCTCGGCGGTAAGCGATGACTGCCTGTCGCCCTCGCTCTGCTCGGGCGAAGAACCAGGCAGTCAAGACGGACTCCCGCCGCAGTTTATCCCCGCGCCCATCTGCGCGGGTGTAAACTCCGACGGGTATGGGAGTAACACCGAGAGGCTAGCTCGTGCGGTTGTGCGAAGGTCTCCTTCTGTTTTGCATGGCTCGTCTTATCACCAGAAGGTTCCTTTCGCGGTTATCCGTCATGGCAGGACTAATAGCAAAAACCATACCTCGTAGTTTTCGGGGGCTTTATTTATCCTGCGCCTCGATGATTTTCACCTTCATCTCGATTTTGGCCAAGGGGTTATCGTTGCGGTCGCGGGATTGCGCCACGATTCTATCGGCAACATCCATCCCTACGATGACCTCACCAAACACCGTGTACTGCCCATCCAGCGAGGGGGCATTGGCAACACAGATAAAAAATTGGCTTCCCGCGCTATCGGGATTTTGTGCTCGCGCCATGGAGACAATGCCCCGCTTGTGGGGTGTTGCATTAAACTCCGCCGCAATGTTGTATCCAGGTCCACCCGTTCCGTGCAACGAGCGATCTTCTTTTTTAGAATGGGGACAACCCCCTTGGATCATAAACCCAGGAATGACACGGTGAAACGAGGTTCCATCATAAAAACCTGATTTTGCCAGCTTGATAAACTGGCGCACATGATTGGGGGCTACTTCCGGCTTAAAACTAATTTCCATGTTACCAAACTGGGTTTCGATTACCGCAATAGAATTTTGCATCTCGCCTATCTCCTTTGAATTATATCTCGCTTCCGCCAAGGCGGTGGGAACAACCAACAAACACACAATCAGCACCAATTTAATTGTTTTCATTGATAAAACACTCCTTCAGGGCGATGGTATGGCGGACGCGCATACCCGCTTAGCGGGGAAAAGTCAAAAGCGGGGGGGGTAAATATCCCGCCCACGCGGGGCAGCTTTAGGACGGCGTTTATGCCCTAGGTTGCGACACCACACCCTACGGGAATGCGGGGCTGTTTTTCTTTGTTTTTCTTTTCCTCATGTGCTACCCACCACGAGGCGTTAAACGGAAGAAACAACAGCAGCGAGGAGAGGCATAATGCACCTTTTTAATCCCAAGAATTACGATCGTTACTATCCCGACAACACCTCTGCGGAGCTCATCCACAAGACAATTTCCTTCTTTGAGCAAAAGGGCAAGCGACGCATTAAAGAAGATGATTCCAAGCGAGTTTGGTATCGTGATTTTCTTGATTTTCAGAAGCGCGAGAAACTTTTTGCTAACTTCCTCACCCCCGCCAAGGAAGGTGATGGCTCCACCCGCTGGGATACCTGGCGCAACTGCGGCCTCAGCGAGGTTTTGGGTTTTTATGGATTGGCCTATTGGTACACCTGGCAGGTTTCCATCCTGGGGCTAGGGCCTATCTGGATGAGCAAGAATGATGCGCTACGGGCGCGGGCGGCAAAATATCTGCGGGAAGGTGAGATTTTTGCTTTTGGCCTTTCTGAGCGCGAGCATGGAGCCGATATCTATTCCACCGATATGGTCTTAACCCCACAAGGCAACGGCGGCTGGCTGGCCAACGGAGAAAAATACTACATCGGCAATGGCAACGAAGCGAAGATGGTTTCTACCTTCGGCAGGTTTGCAGATACGAATGAATACGCCTTTTTTGTTTCTAACTTTGAGCATAAGCAATACGAGCTAAAGAAGAATGTTGTTGATAGCCAAAACTATGTGGCGAATTTCGCCCTGCATGATTATCCCCTCGCCCCCGAGGATATGTTGGCAACGGGGACCGAAGCCTGGGACGCGGCGCTGAACACCATTAATGTGGGCAAGTATAACCTGGGCTGGGCGTCTATTGGTATGTGCACTCACTCCCTCTATGAAGCGATTAACCACGCCTCTCGGCGAAATCTCTTTGGCAAGTATGTTACGGATTTTCCCCATATCAAACTACTATTCACCGATGCCTATGCCCGTTTGCTGGCTATGCGCCTTTTTGGTTTGCGGGCGGCTGATTATATGCGGGCGGCGGGAGTTGCAGATAGAAGGTATCTGCTATTCAACCCCATTATGAAGATGAAGGTTACCACACAAGGCGAAGAGGTGATGAATCTTCTGTGGGATGTTATCGCGGCGAAGGGTTTTGAAAAGGACACCTTCTTTGAAATGGCGGCTCGTGATATCCGCGCCTTGCCGAAATTAGAAGGTACAGTACATGTTAACATGGCGTTAATTGTAAAATTCATGCCCAACTACTTCTTCAATCCAGGAACATTCCCCACCATTGACCAACGAAGCGAAGCGGCAAACGATGACTTCTTGTTTAATCAAGGGCCGACTAAAGGATTGGGCAAGATCCAATTCCACGATTACCAAGTTGCCTACAACAGCATTAGCACTCCCAATGTGGAGATCTTCAAATCGCAGATTGAGACTTTCCGAGAGTTTATGCTCAATGCGACACCCGACAAGGAACAAAGCCAAGATATCGATTTTCTCCTTTCCGTTGGTGAATTGTTCACCCTCGTCGCTTATGGGCAACTCGTTATTGAAAACGCGAAGATCTATTCCGTGGCAGATTATCTGGTGGACCAGATTTTTGACTTTATGGTCCACGATTTTTCGAAATTTGCCCTGCAACTCTACAGCAAAACCAGCTCCACGCCCAAGCAGATGGAGATTTTCTTGAAGATGATTCGCAAACCCGATGCTAATTTGGCGAGGTTAGAAAAAGTGTGGCGGGATGATGTCTATTCCTTAAACGGTTTGTATTCCATGAAGGAGTAGCTTTTAACTAATTGGCCAAGGGGGAGCCATCCATAGCGGTGGCATTGGCGGGGCGGCTGTTTGTATTAACATCACAAAAAGGGGGGGGCGATGTTTCAGCTAGCTAAAGAGCAGAAAATGATCCGCGAAATGGCGGCGGATTTTGCCAAGATCTATCTTCTCAATGATTATCAAAAGTATGAGGAAAGCGGCGATTTCCCTTTTTCCCTGGCCCGCCAGCTCGGGCAACAAGGTTTTCTGGGGCTGAATGTTAAACCCGAAAACGGCGGTGCAGGGGCAGGATTTTTGGCGGGCTTGTTCGCTATTGAAGAGATTGCGAAGGTTTATCCTTCGTTGGCTTTTTTCATGGAGGTGGCGCAGGTTTCCATCCATCTTCTAGGTCAGCATGGCACCGACGAACAACGCGCACGCTATCTTAAACCTATTATCGCGGGGGAGAAGTTTGCCTGTATTGCAGCAACGGAACCCACAGGTGGCTCGGATCTCGCCAATATCGGCACCATCGCTACCCCCCAAGAGGGAGGTTACAGCATTGCGGGTCGCAAGGTTTATATCACCAGCGGTGGCATTGCCGATGTTTGTTTGGTGCTGGCAAAAACGGGAGAGAAAGCCAGCATTCTACTTGTGGAAAAAGGAACCCCAGGATTTATTGTTGCTCGTCGCGAAAAACAAATGGGTTTTAAATCGAGCGATGTGAGTGAGCTGGTTTTTGATAACTGTTATGTTTCCGACGCCAACATAGTTGGTGGTAAGGGCAACGGTTTACCTCTGGCGATGGGAGCTTTTACCCTGACGCGGCCCTCCATCGGCGCCATTGGTTTGGGAATAGCCGCAGGCGCTTTTGCCATTGCCCTGAAGTATGCCCAAGAGCGGGTGCTGTACGGGAGTCCGATCAGCAAGCTCCAAAATATCCAGTTTTTATTGGCAGAGATGGAAACAGAAATAGAAAAGGCCCGTTGGGTTATTTATCAACCCGCCGCCATGCTGGATGCGGGGGCCAACGCCAAAGAGATAGCCAAGTATTCCGCCAGGGCAAAGGCTGTGGGAGCGGAAGTTGGCTTTGATGTTACGAAGAAAGCAATACAGATTTTGGGGGGATACGGGGTTAGCCCTGAATATCGCCTGGCAGGATTGCTTAACGATGCGATGGAGTTGTTTCCCGCCACGGGAACAGTGGAAATAATGAAGGTCATTCAAGCAGGAGAGATTATCCGCGGCAAATAGCCTGCTATGATGTCTGGGGGAGTAATGTGACGGGGTGGTGAATAACAAAAAGGTTGTAATTGCCTATGTGCGATAAAGGGTTTAGCGGGCGAGGGGGGTGCTTGTTAAATTCCAGCAAAATAGAGAGATTATAAGGGAAAGGGGGAATTAATGTGTATTTTGTAAAAGAGGTATTAGAACAATCCAGTGAAACACGGAAAAAATGGGAAGACGAGGTAAAAAGGGCGGTGGCCAAGCAGGCAGATCAGAAGCCTGAAGCCCACTGGTCAACGGTCTCTAGCCTTCCTATAAAACGGCTATACACGCCAGAAGACATCAAGGATCTTGATTTTGCTAACGATCTGTCTGCTCCTGGGCAGTTTCCTTTTACCCGAGGCAATCAGGCAACCGGGTATAGAGGCAAGTATTGGACATTCCGCATGTTTTCGGGAATGGGTAGCGCCAAAACGACCAACGAACGGTGGCATATGTTGCTTCGTGAAGGGCAAACTGGTCTTTCCACCGCCTTTGATTATCCAACGCTGATGGGTTACGACACCGATTCTCCCAAGGCCAGAGGCGAATGCGGCAAATGCGGAGTTGCCATTGACACCTTGGACGACTTTTTACAGTTGGTTGATGGCATCCCCATGGATCAAGTTACAACCTCCATGACCATCAACCCCCCCGCGACGGTTCTTTGGGCAATGTATTGCGCGGCGGCGGAGATTAAAGGCATTCCCCTTTCCAAGATTGGCGGAACGATACAAAACGATATGCTCAAGGAGTTTATCGCGCAAAAGACATTCATGTGCCCGCCAGAACCCTCTGTCAAGCTGGTCTCCGATACCGTTGAGTTTGGCACCAAGTATGTGCCTCGTTGGAACACCATTAGTATTAGCGGTTATCATATACGGGAGGCGGGTTCGACGGCGGCGCAGGAGCTGGCTTTTACCCTGCGTGATGGCATGGAATATGTTGAGGATGTGCTACGCCGCAAGCAGATGGATGTCGATGAATTCGCGCCGAGGTTATCTTTCTTCTTCAACGCTCATATTGATTTTTTTGAGGAAATAGCCAAGTTCCGTGCTGCTCGCCGCATTTGGGCGCGGGCGATGCGCGACCGCTATAAAGCAAAGGATCCCCGCTCCTGGTGGATGCGCTTTCACACACAAACGGCGGGTTGCTCGCTAACCGCTCAACAACCATACAACAATGTAATCCGCACTGCCACCGAAGCCTTGTCTGCGGTGCTGGGAGGAACGCAGTCTTTGCATACCAACTCTCTTGACGAGGTTCTGTGCCTTCCTTCTGACCACGCCGTACAAATAGCGTTACGCACCCAACAAATCATTGCGGAGGAGACGGGGGTGGCCAATACAATTGACCCCCTGGCCGGTTCTTACTTTGTTGAGTCCCTAACCAATGAGATGGAAAGGCAGGCTTGGGAGTACATTCACAAGATTGATGAAATGGGCGGAATGGTAGCGGCGATTGAAAAGGGTTACCCCCAGATGGAAATAGCCGATGCCGCCTATAAGTACCAGCGGCAAATAGATGCGGGCGAAAAAATAATGATCGGGATTAACAAGTATTTAACCACGGAAGAGGTGCCTATTCCACTTGTGGAAATTGATGACGAAGTGGAAAAACAGCAAATTGCCAGCCTCGCATCGGTCCGCCGTAGGCGCGATGGCAAGGCGGTAAAATCAGCCTTGGACAACCTGAAGAACGCCTGCAAGAAGGGAGAAAATGTAATGCCTTTTTGCATTGAAGCCGTTAAAAATATGGCAAGCGTACAAGAAATTTGTGACATTTATCGAGAGGCCTATGGGGAATACCGAGACCCAGGGCTATTCTAAGGAGGAAAGGGTAAAAATGGCGAAGAGAACATTGCGGGTAATGGTGGCAAAGCCAGGGCTTGATGGTCATGACCGCGGAGCACGGGTGTTAGCACGGTGTTTTCGCGATGCTGGTTTTGAGGTCATATATACGGGTTGTCATCAAACGCCCGAGCAAATTGCCGCTGCGGCGGTGCAAGAGGATGTTGATTTGGTTGGGCTTAGCTGTTTATCAGGGGCGCATCGCTATCTTTTCCCTGCCGTTGTTACCGCGCTGAAGGAAAGAAAAGCGGAGGATATCTGTGTTATCGGCGGCGGGATTATTCCTGAACAGGATTTTAAGATGCTCTATGATTCTGGCATAAAGGAGATCTTCACCCCTGGGGCGACGCTGGATGGCATCGTAGAATGGGTACGCAAAAATGTAATGGTGAGAGAATAGACGGTGGAAACGGTAAAGAAAATACAAGAAGGTGATGTAAGGACGGCGTCGCGCCTCATTCGCCGCATTGAGGATGGAGTTCTGGAGGCGCGTTCGACCATAAAAAAGCTTTTTCCGCTCACGGGTAATGCCCACATTGTGGGCATTACAGGGCCGCCCGGTGCGGGAAAATCAACCCTTGTTGATGGCATTGTTACCCAGCTTCGCCAAAAGCAGAAGAAGGTTGGGGTGCTGGCGGTCGATCCTACCAGCCCCTTTACTGGCGGGGCGATCCTTGGTGACCGTGTACGGATGCAAAAGCATGCGGAGGATGAAGGTGTTTTTGTCCGCTCGCTTGCCACTCGTTGTGCTCTTGGTGGGTTGGCAAAGGCCGTTGGTGATGCCATCCACATCATGGATGTCATGGGCAAGGAAGTTATTTTGGTGGAAACTGTGGGTACTGGCCAGCAAGAAGTTGATATAATTAACCATTCCCACACGGTGCTGGTGGTGCTTATTCCTGGTATGGGCGATGAAATTCAGGCGATAAAAGCGGGGATTATGGAGATCGCCGATATTTTTGTCATTAACAAGGCTGATCGTGATGGCGGTTCAAAGCTATATCGGGAGTTAGTGTCCCTTTTAGATATGGCCCCTGCCTCGGCTTTTGCCTCTGGTTGGAGACCGCCGATAGTTAAGGTGGAAAATTCTTTTGTTCCCGAATCGTTTAACAACTCCGTCGCGGAGCTTACCCAAAAGATAGAAGAGCATCATCAGCATCTGCTTGCCAGCGAATTGATGGTTTCACGCGAGAGGAGAAAAGCGGCGGTGGAATTAAGTGAAGCAATTCGCAACACCGTCTATGAACCGATAATGGATAAGCTTATAACAGAAGGCACCATTGATGCCATGGTTGAGGAGTTGATGGCGAAGACAAGCGACCCCTACTCCCTTGCCGAAAGGATTGCCCAAAGATTTCTGAAAAGTTAACATTTTTATTCTAATAGAGGGCTTCGTTCACGGAGAGCTGGTTGACAGGGCATTAGCTCCATGCTAATTTGCTGAGCGTGGAGAAGGATGATGGATGGTAATGACCAGCTACTGGATGAAGCCCTGTGTGCGGAAGTTCTTTCACTTGCCCACAGGCGTCTTTTACAAGATCCCCACGATATCATTGTCCGTTTTGCGTTCTCCTGCGCCCTTAGCCAACTATGCCAAAAAGAAGTCGCTGCCAGGATTCGGCAGGATCTCGCATCCCGCAACGGCGATGTTGCAGCGGTGATGGGGCAAACAATTGCAGAGGGGAAAAGCAAGGTTGATACCCCAAAGGGTGGAGAGCCTTCGGCCCAGCCCATGCGAGAAGGGGGTGTTGCTAGTCCTCTTAAATGTACCGACACTTCGGAAGATATCGTAATGGAGGACGATACCAAAGAAGGGCTACCGCCAGAATTTTTAACCACGACAATCGCCAGATTGTTTTTAGAGCAGGGGCACCTGGATACTTGTTCCGAGATTCTCCAAAAAATCATAGACAGTGATGCCAACAACAAAGAGGCACAAGCGATGTTAGCATCACTCCCTCGCGCTTCCTCGCAACGCGCCAGCCAGATAGGGAGGTTAAACATCTTCCTTTCCCAATTGGAGAGGAAGGGAACTACTTCTTAATGCCGCACAATTCTTTATCTATAGACTATTCCCTCCGGTACCAAAGGATCAAGCTTCGCTTAATGGCGGCGCGGCAGGATGCTATTATTGTAATAAACATGAAAAATATTCGCTATTTGACTGGTTTTTCAGGTTCAGACGGAGCGTTGTTGGTCTCTGAGACGGAGATGATTTTGCTTTTTGATGGTCGCTATACCAATCAGGTAAAGCGGGAGGTTACTGGTATTGCCACTGCGGAATACCGCGAAAAAAGCGAGGGGATTGCGCGGATCATAGGTGAAAAGGGTTATCAGCATGTGGGGTTTGAGGCGGAGTATTGCAGTTTTTCCCTGCTAGCGAGGGTAAGACAAAGGGTAGATAATGGCATCCAGCTCTCTCCGCTGGGAGAGCTGGATGCTATCAGGGCCATTAAGGACGAGTACGAACTTTCTTGTATCAGACAGGCAGCAAAAATCGTTGCCCAAGCGGTTACGGGAATCATGGCTTCCCTCCCGCGTAATGCTACAGAGCAAGATTTGGCGGCGGAGATTGATTATCGGACAAGGCTTGCAGGAGCAGAGGCGATGGCTTTTGCGACCATCGTTGCCTCGGGAGAAAATTCCGCACTGCCACACGCACAACCTACCAACCGCGTGTTATCCAACGGGGATGTGTTACTAATTGATTGCGGAGCGGTGTTAGGAGGCTATGCTTCGGATGAAACGGTTGTTTTCTTTATTGATAGAATAACGGAGAAACAAAAATTGGTCTATCAAGCGGTAAAACAGGCGCAAGAAGCGGCTATCCAAGAGATAAAGGCGGGGGTAACGGCGCGGAAGATAGATCGCACCGCTCGTCAGGTGTTAGCTATTTATAAACTGGAGGAGTTCTTTACCCATTCAACGGGCCATGGAGTGGGCTTGGCGATTCATGAGGAGCCTCGCCTTGCGAGTATTTCGGAGTCCGTTTTGCTAGCGGGGATGGTGGTTACGGTTGAGCCGGGGGTCTATCTGCCAGGGGAGTTTGGGATTAGGATTGAAGAAACCGTACTGGTGAAAGAAAATGGTTGCGAAATTCTGACAAACATACCAAAGATACCCACCATAATTAATATCGGAGATTAAAAAATGGGAACATTCTCGGAGAATATGTTTTTTTCGCGGGAGCACATGTGGGTTAGCGTTGAAGATGATATTGCCACAATCGGCATCACTGATTACGCCCAGGGACAGATTGGAGAGGTTCTAGGTATTGACATGATGGATGTTGGATTTAGCATCGAGAGAGATGAGGCTTTTGGCTCTTTGGAAAATGCTCGTGGTGTTGTTGATCTCGTCGCGCCCGTAACAGGTGAAATAGTGAGCGTCAACGAAGACCTCTTTGATGATATCGGCATTTTGAACAGTGATCCTCACGAGGCAGGTTGGATAGTAGTCATTGAGATGAAGGATAAGGGCGAGCTGTCGGAGCTTTTAACTGCGGAAGAGTACAACGAGTTCCTCATGGAAGAAATGGGCATAGGTTAACGCTTGCCAGCAACACCGTTGGGGGCAACATAGCCGATGCCGTCGCTCCGCTCTCTGGTAGGGGCAACGGGTGCTTGTCCGCTACGGCGCAAGAACAGTGCTTGCTTTTAATTGTTACAACTAACTATGGGAAAGGGAGGAAATGGCATTGTTGCTTGATTTTCTGTTTGGCATGTTTTCCTCGGATTTGGCGATTGATTTGGGAACCGCCAATACTCTTATCTACATGAAGGATAAGGGTGTGGTGCTCAACGAGCCCTCGGTGGTGGCAGTTCACAAGGATGATAAGGGGGTTAAAAGGGTCATCGCGGTTGGAGAAGCGGCCAAGCGGATGCTGGGGAAAACTCCTGGAAACATCACGGCAATTCGCCCTCTGCGCGACGGTGTTATTGCCGATTTTGATATAACCGAAGCAATGCTCAAGCATTTTATTCAGAGCGTTCACAATAGAAGAAGCTTAATCAGGCCAAGAATTATCGTTTCCGTTCCTTCAGGAATAACCCAGGTGGAAAAAAGAGCTGTACGGGAATCGGTTGAGCTTGCAGGAGCACGGGAGATTTATATTATTGAAGAACCCATGGCGGCCGCTATCGGTGCTGGTTTGCCCATCTTTGATCCGACAAGCTCAATGATAGTGGATATCGGCGGCGGGACCACGGAAGTTGCTATCATTTCTCTTGCGGGTGTTGTTTATGCAAAGTCCGTGCGCGTGGCGGGAGATAAAATTGACGAAGAGATAATCCAGTATATGAAAAAGAAATACAACCTGCTAATTGGAGAGCGCTCTGCCGAAGCAATCAAAATGACCATCGGTAATGCCTTTGCCGAAGACGAGGTGCGCAAGGTGGATATCAAGGGGCGAGATCTGGTTACAGGAATCCCCCGCATCATTGAGATTAGTAACGATGAGATGCGCGAGGTTATCAACGAGCCGGTTGCCATCATTGTCAATAGCATCAAGGATGCTTTGGAGAACTGCCCTCCTGAATTGGCCGCCGATATTGTAGATAGGGGTATCACTTTAACGGGAGGTGGTGCGCTGTTGAGGGGATTAGACAAGTTGATCAAAGAGGAAACAAAACTCCCCGTAACCGTTGCCGATGATCCCCTCTCCACGGTTGTGCGCGGTGCGGGTATTGCTTTGGACCAAATAGATAAACTCAAAGATATAGCGATAAAAGCATAGCTGGATACGGCTAACTAATGGAAGGGTGATGCGCTTACGCAACCGCGGGAAGTTCGGTTTTTGGGTAATTGCCACCACATTGTTAGTGGTGGTTTTCCTTGCGGCTGTGCTTGCCCCCATCAATAAAAAAGAAGGTCTTTTTAGTTTTATTCTTAACGAAGCCGCTTTTCCTTGCAAAA
Source organism: Deltaproteobacteria bacterium (assembly GCA_021737325.1). Taxonomy (GTDB): domain Bacteria; phylum Desulfobacterota; class Syntrophia; order Syntrophales; family JAIPED01; genus JAIPED01. The sequence continues at coordinate 27,212 of JAIPED010000010.1, read as the reverse complement.
GAGGTGTCCAGTCCGTTTTTGAGGCAACTAATAATGTTTGGGAGCGCTACATCTTTCTGGTGGGGCTCACCGCAGAAAATGAGCGTCTTCAAAGGGAAAATTCCGAGTTTAAAAATCAGATAGTCTTGGCCCGAGAAAAGGAGAAGGAGTTACAGCGGCTACAAAGACTGCTGGCACTGAAAGAGTTAAGGGGACGAGAGTATACAGGAGCGAGGGTAATCGCCAGGACAATCACTCCCACTGCCAGGACAATAACAATAGACAAGGGAATCAAGGCGGGAGTTGATAACGGAATGCCCGTTATTAGTGTTGAAGGTCTCGTCGGTAGGGTTATTGAAACCTCATGGCATTCTTCCCAGGTACTGTTAATCACCGATTTTCGTAGCAATGTGGATGTTGTGTTGCAGGATAGCCGCACCACAGGAGTGGTTCAAGGGATATCACCCCAAAAGTGCCGCATAAAATATGTCTCCTTGGAAGATAGCGTCATTGAAGGAGAGTTGGTGCTCTCTTCTGGTCTTGATAGAGTGTTTCCTAAAGGACTTGTTCTCGGAAGTGTCGCTACAGTGGAAAGGCAAGATAGCGCGCTTTCCCTGCGCGTTGTCTTGCGCCCCGCTGTGGATTTTTCCAAGTTGGAAGAAATTATTGTTCTTACAGGGGAATAATCAGAATGGTTCCGTATGTTGTAATTCTCATTTTTTCGTTTTTATTTGTTTTATTACAGAATATTTTTTTAGAGCGACTCATTCCCTATCCCCTACCCTTGGATTTGCCTCTTTTATTGGTGCTCTACGCGAGTTGGCAGTGGGAGAATGTTCGTGGCATGTTCCTGGCGCTGATTCTCGGCATTTTTGTTGATTGGATCTACTCCCCATTTTATGGGCTTTACAGTGTTACCTATTTATCCATTTTTCTTGTGGCTATCGCGCTGGAAGTAGTTTTAAGCGACCACGCCTATGGCAAGTATTATCTGGTCTTGCTTGCGATTATGCTCAAAACAGCAATCATGGCACTGCTATGTCTAGAGATTTTTACGACAGCTGAGGTTTTATCTACTCTTATTGTCTATGGGTTACAGGCGCTGATTCTCTGTCTGGTAGTAACACCATTTTTCCGCTTAATTGCAGGTGTGGAAAAGAGGTTACACAGTGCGCCGCAGTGAAGTAAGAGACCACGACCCTTCCGCCTATAGAAGGGAAAAACGCTACACCATAGTTTTGATCATTGTCGCCTTTTCTATTATTTTTCTCAGATTGGTGTTTTTGCAAATTATACAGGGTAACGAGTTTCTGGAAAAATCTCTGACCAATGCTGTTCGTGAGCGAAGCCTACTGGCTGTTAGGGGGATTATTCTGGATGTTCATAGCAGGCCCATTGCGATTAACCGGCCAGCTTATAACCTTGTCTATTTTCCCGTTGCGGGAACCGATAAGGAAAAGACATGGCAAATTTTTAAGGATATATTTGCTCCCGAACAACCACCCTTTTCCTTGGAGGATTTAACGCAAGAAGGTCGTGGCAATGAACCTGTACGGCTGGTAAAAAATATCTCCCGACTACATATCGGGAGGATCGAAGCGATGTCGAATGAGCTTCCTGGAGTTTCCATAGAAGTTGCCCCCACACGGGTTTATCAATACGGCGAGGCAATGGCGCATATAGTTGGTTATTTGGGAGAAATCAGTCGTGAGGAGATGTCTGGAGATAATTATTACGGATACAGGATGGGGAGCATCGTTGGGAAAAAGGGGATAGAAAAATACCGGGATTTGATCTTGAAAGGGCGCGATGGTGCGGAGCAGATAGAAGTTAATGTAAAGGGAAAAGGGACGAGGATTCTAGGAACGGTTCCTCCCGTTGCGGGGCATAATGTTGTCCTTAATATTGATGCTGATTTGCAAGCGGAAATCTATGAAGCCTTTCGCTATCGGAGAGGTGTTGCCATAGTCATGGATGTGAACAACGGAGCAATCATTGCTATGGTAAATAGCCCATCATTCGATCCTAATAAATTCATCACGGGAATTTCCGAAAAAGAATGGAAGAAACTGCTATCTTCTTCGGGAAACCCACTCAACAACCGCGCTGTTGCGGGTCTTTATCCTCCCGCATCGTTGTATAAGCCTTTCATCGCCACAGCGGCTTTAGAGGAAAAAATTGTAGAAACTAACACCTCAGTTTACTGTCGCGGCTCACTGGAAATAGGGGATAATGTTTTTCGGTGTTGGAAAAAAGAAGGACACGGTAGGGTGGATCTCCATCGTGCCATCGTGGAATCGTGTGATGTTTATTTTTACAGCCTCGCTAAAAGCCTTACTGTGGACGCGATAGCAAAATATGCCCAAAGATACGGGTTTGGATCTTTGACGGGTGTGGATATAGAGGGAGAAAGAAAAGGCATAGTTCCTACAAGGGAGTGGAAGTTTACACGGTTCCGTCGCTCGTGGGTTGTGGGAGACACCGTTTCCGTTACTATTGGGCAAGGCTACAATACGGTGACACCGCTCCAACTGGCCGTTGCCTACGCTGCCATCGCTAATGGTGGAACGCTGTGGATGCCTCAAATTGTCAAAAAGATAACCTCGTTAAGCGGCGATATCATTACTGAATTTCCCCCAAAAAAGATGGGTGAAACTGGTATAAGCAACGAGACCATGGCGGCTATTCGTATGGGCCTATGGGGTGTAGTAAACGATCTTGGTGGCACGGGCGCACTTGCCAAGATGTCCACAGTAGAAGTGTGTGGCAAAACGGGAACGGCGCAGGTGGTAAGTATGCCCAGAGGGGAGAAAAAGGCGCGTTATATAGTTGAAGATCACGCCTTGTTTGCCGCGTATGCACCATGTCAAAATCCCGAAATTGTTGCAGTGGTGATTATGGAAAATGCAGGTCATGGTGGCGCGGTTGCTGCTCCGCTTGTCCGCAACATTATCGAATCGTATATTGAGCGCAAAAAAGTGCAACTGCAATAGCATGTTTTACCGTTCGCCGAGGAGGAACGCCCATGGCAATCAAAATAGATAGAAGACTCTTTACGGATCTTAACTGGTCATTACTGTTTGTAACCCTGCTCTGCACGATAATTGGAGTGGTTAATATTTTTTCCACGGGGGTCATCGCTCCGGGGGTGGAACAGACCCCCTTCTATCTAAAACAATTAAGATGGGCAGGAATAGCTTTTATCTTGCTAATCATTCTAATTAGCATTGACTATCGTACCATTGGTCGTTACTCATACCTCATCTATGTACTGGCAATTATTCTGTTGGCAATGGTGGACTTCGTTGGTCATGAATCCAGGGGTTCACAACGCTGGCTCAATTTTTTTGGTGTTTCGATACAACCATCGGAGTTTATGAAAATTGCCATGGTTTTTGTTTTGGCGAAGTATGTCTCTGATAATAAGCAAAAGGGAGGGTATGGTTTTAAGGAGCTTATTAAGCCGCTCTTGCTTTTGATGATTCCCTTCTGGCTGGTGTTAAAACAACCAGATCTGGGGACAGCAATTATGATTCTGCTAATTTTTCTCTCAATGTTGATTGTTGTTGGCCTTAAGAAAAAGGAAACGATCATTTTTTCCTTGCTTTCCGTTTGCGCCATGCCTTTTTTGTGGTTTCTACTAAAAGACTACCAGAAAATCAGGATAATGACTTTTTTAGACCCCTCGCGCGATCCCTTTGGATCGGGGTATCACATTACTCAATCAATCATTGCCGCTGGATCGGGACAAATTTTGGGAAAGGGCTTCATGGAGGGTTCCCAAACTAAGCTTCAGTTTTTGCCCGAGCAACATACCGATTTTGTTTTTTCGGTGTTTGCCGAGGAGTGGGGTTTCCTCGGGGCTATCTTGTTGCTGTTGCTACTATTGCACATAATTCTCTCAGGGATAAAAATCACCTATGCCTCTAGGGACTATTTGGGCTCACTTTTAGCCATGGGGGCAACGGCAATAATTTTTTGGGAAAGCGTTATCAACATCGGCATGGTCCTAGGGTTATTGCCCGTGGTGGGAATTCCGCTACCGTTTATGAGCTACGGCGGATCCTCTTTGTTAGTTGTTTTCATTTGTGTCGGGGTGTTGCTTTCCGTCAGTATGAGGAGGTTTTCCTTGCAGGAATAGCAGGTTATTATTCTATGGCCCTTGCCAAGGGGGTTGCGAATGAATAGCTATTAGTGGTGCAGAAATGGTTTGAAAACAAGACTTGCTTCGTTATAGGTGCAAGAAAATTTTACGGAAAGGATACACATTTTTGAAACCAGTTTCGAGGAACATAGCACTTTGGTTAGTCATTTGCCTGATAGTTGTGTCGTTGTATCATCTTTTTGCACAACCACAACAAACGAAGAGTAAGCAGGAGAATATAATTTATTCCCAGTTTATCGATCATGTTAAATCGGGGAATGTTGTGGAAGTTACGATGCAAGGCGATGCCATTGAAGGGAAGTACCGCGAAGGGAAAAACACCTTTAAAACCTATGCACCAGAGCGAGACGCAGGGCTTGTTGAACTGTTGCAAAAAAATGGGGTTCGTATTGCGGCAAAGCCTGTGGATGATTCCCCTTGGTATATGACGGTCCTAATTTCCTGGTTTCCCATCATTCTCTTGATAGGGGTATGGCTCTTTTTCATGCGCCAAATGCAAGGCGGTGGAGGCAAAGCGATGAGCTTTGGCAAAAGTAAGGCGCGTCTCATCGATTCCAGCAAGGGGAACAAGGTAACATTTGCGGATGTTGCGGGCATTGCCGAGGCAAAAGCGGAATTAGAAGAGGTCATCGATTTTCTTCGCGATCCTAAAAAATTTACCCGTTTAGGCGGCAAAATTCCTAAAGGTGTATTGCTTGTCGGCTCTCCTGGGACCGGCAAAACCCTGTTGGCGCGAGCAATTGCAGGGGAAGCGGGTGTTCCGTTCCTTTCTATCAGCGGTTCCGACTTTGTGGAGATGTTTGTTGGAGTTGGCGCCTCTAGGGTGAGAGATTTATTTGAGCAAGGGAAAAAGCATGCTCCGTGTATTATCTTTGTGGATGAGATAGATGCGGTTGGTCGTCACCGTGGCGCTGGTCTTGGCGGAGGGCATGACGAGAGGGAGCAAACGCTAAATCAGCTTCTTGTAGAGATGGATGGGTTTGAATCCAACGATGGGGTTATTATGGTGGCGGCGACCAATCGCCCCGATGTTTTGGACCCCGCGCTGTTGCGTCCCGGCAGGTTTGATCGGCAGGTGGTCGTGTCTCTTCCCGATGTTAAGGGGCGCGAACAGATACTCGCGGTTCATGCTATCAAAGTTCCGCTTGCCGCTGATGTTTCATTTGATGTCATTGCTCGTGGCACTCCCGGTTTTTCTGGAGCCGATATCGCCAATCTGGTGAATGAGGCGGCTCTTTTTGCCGCAAGGGGTGATCGCGAGACCGTTTCCATGGCAGATTTCGAATACGCCAAGGATAAAGTAATGATGGGGGCGGAGCGGCGGACGATGGTTATCAGCGAGGAGGAAAAAAGAAACACCGCCTACCACGAATCAGGACATACTCTGGTGGCAAAACTTCTTCCAGGGGCGGATCCCATTCACAAGGTTACCATTATTCCCCGTGGCAGAGCCCTCGGGCTCACGCAGTTACTACCCATTGATGAAAAGCACACCTATGAGAAAAACTATCTGCTCAACAGTATCAGCATTTTACTTGCTGGTCGTGTTGCTGACGAGATTGTCAACAAGGCGATGACCTCTGGCGCGGGCAACGACATTGAGAGGGCAACGACGCTTGCCAGGAAAATGGTGTGTGAATGGGGGATGAGCCCCCTTGGTCCCCTTAGTTATGGAAAAAAGGAAGAGCAGGTATTTTTGGGTAAGGAATTGGCCACACACAAGAATTACTCCGAGTCAACGGCTCAAAGGATAGATCAGGAAGTAGAGCGTATTGTTATGGATTGCTATAAAAAGGCGCGCAACATAATTGTAGCAAATATTGATAGCCTTCATCGTCTTGCCGGGGCATTGCTGGAAAAAGAGACCCTCGGTGCGATAGAAATAGATGAGCTGTTAAAACTGCCACAGCGGGCATCCACATAAAAAATGGATGGGCAACAAAACGCCTGGCTTGGCAGAGATTATTTTTGGGGTTTGGAAAATCCATCTTCTGCCAAGAGGCGACCTCTACGGCATCAGCAGTAGGTGCATTGCAAAAAATCCCCCCTGAGTAATGAGTATGAAGAACCCAAAAGCACAATTCCTGCCTCGGCCGTTGTTTTTTTCCACAGAGCAAGAAGCAAGGCAAAGGCTTACCCTGTTGGGTGTTGAACAACAGGGAGTGGAAAAAATGTTTTCGAAAACATCCCATCATAACATTGTAATTAGGAAGCAGGAATGTAGGATAGCCAATATTCTTAAGCAGGAAATGCTTTCCGTGGGTGGTGATGCGGCGGTTGCTCGTGGGGTTGTTGATTGTAGCATCAATCATAGCGATGTTATCTTGATGGGCACAAAAAAACAAATATTGTTGGTTTGCAAAAAACTTCGCCTGCAACCCTTTGGGCTTCCTCAGCTTGCCCAAGAGCTTGAAATGATGTTGGCTAATCTTGAGCCAAGGGGAAGCCAGTGGCGCATTAGAGATCGTGAAATTCCGTTAGGTAGCAAAACGCTGATAATGGGCATTTTGAATTTGACTCCCGACTCCTTTTCCGATGGAGGCACCTTTCAGGGGGCAGATATTGGTATCGCCAGGGCATGGGCGTTGGCAGAGGCGGGAGCGGATATCATTGATATCGGAGCGGAATCTTCACGCCCCGGAGCGCTTCCCGTGAGCGTGGAAGAAGAGTGGGGACGGCTTAATCCAGTTTTAACAAAATTAGGGAAGCAAACGGAACTATCTATATCGATCGATACGACAAAGGCGGAAATTGCTCGGCGAGCCCTGGATTGTGGTGCAAGAATAGTAAATGATATCAGTGCAATGCGCTTTGATGCGGGAATGGCGAAGGTCGTTGCAGACAATCAGGCAGGCTTGGTTCTCATGCACATGAAGGGTCATCCTCGGCTCATGCAGGAAGTGGAGATTCACTACGACGATATCATGGGAGAAATTGGGGAGTTTTTGTGGGAGCGGGTCAGTTTTGCCATTGGGGAAGGAGTTGCTAAAAGTAGCATCGTGATAGACCCCGGTATAGGTTTTGGCAAGCGCTGGCAAGACAACCTCATGATACTGAAGAAATTGCGAGAGTTGAATCACCTGGGGCTTCCGCTACTCGTAGGAGCTTCCCGCAAGGCGTTTATCGGTTGGCTCACCGCCCAAGAAGATCCGCAAAAGAGGATTTTGGGTTCGGTTGCCGCACACTGTTTGGCGGTTTTAAATGGTGCGAGAATCATTCGCGCCCACGATGTTTTAGAAACCCGGGAGGCTTTAGCTGTGATTGATGCTGCTGCACAATTATAAAGACTTATTAGAGACTCTCAGGCAAACCGAAAGAGCATCCTTTTTTGTGCATCAGTAGAGCGAAATCCCGTACAAGGTGCCTCCCTAATAGCTTTTCCGGGGAAAAATACGCTTGACACGGTATGGGCTCTCATATAGACGCGGCAAGAGACTGAGGTGTTTTCAAAGAAATTTTCGGTAAATTTATCTAATGATTTCCAGCGTTTATGGCGAGGGAGAGGAAAGCTGATTTGGCTGGCGGTTAGAATTTGGCAACAGGTTTTAAGCGCTGTCAATACTTTGTTAGCAAAACAACTTTAGGGAGGTGTAAAGGTAATTATGGCGGAGAAGTTTGAATTAAAAGAGGTGTACCCGATTCCTGAATCGGTGAAGGCGGGTGCGTATGTCAGCGGCAAGGAGGCTTATGAGGCCCTTTACAAAAAGTCCATAAGCAACCCGGAAGGTTTTTGGTCGGAGGTCGCCACGCAGCAAGTGGAGTTCTTCAAAAAATGGGACAAGGTCTTGGATTACAACTTTGACATCAACAAGGGCGATATCTATGTCAAATGGTTCGACGGCGCAAAGTTGAATGTTTCCTACAACTGTTTGGATAAGAATGTTAAAGCAGGTAAGGGCGACAAGACAGCCATTCTCTGGGAAGGCAACGAGCCCTCCGAAATGCGTAAGTTCACATACAAAGAGCTTCTGGGAGATGTTTGTAAGTTTGCCAATGTCATGAAGAAGCTTGGAATCAAAAAGGGTGATAGGGTCTGTCTTTATCTTCCGATGGTTCCCGAATTGGCCATTGCCATGTTAGCTTGTACCCGTATCGGGGCGATTCATAGCATCGTTTTCGGCGGATTTTCGGCGGATTCATTGCGAGATAGAATCCAGGATTGTGCCGCAAAACTTCTCGTAACTTGCGATGGGACCTTCCGCGGTGCTAAGGCCGTTCCTCAAAAGGACGGTGCTGATGGAGCATTAAAGGACTGTCCTTCCGTTGAGAAAATGGTGGTGGTTCAGAGAGTTGGCGACAAGATCAAGTGTAATTGGAACGCAGCTAAGGATGTTTGGTGGCACGAAGCAATGGCCACTGCGAGCAATGTTTGTGAGCCTGAATGGATGGATGCTGAGGATCCACTCTTCATCCTTTATACTTCCGGTTCCACCGGAAAGCCCAAGGGAGTTATGCACACGACGGCCGGATATCTGGTGTATGTATCTTACACCCATAAGATTGTCTTTGATTACAAGGAAGGCGAGATTTATTGGTGTACGGCGGACATTGGCTGGGTTACTGGGCACAGCTATATCGTTTATGGTCCTCTTTGCAATGGCGCTACTTCGGTCATGTTTGAAGGTGTTCCGAATTATCCTGATATCAGTCGCTTCTGGCAGGTTGTCGAAAAGTATAAAGTTAACATTTTCTACACCGCGCCCACCGCAATTCGTGCGATCATGAAGGAAGGTGACGATTGGGTTAAGAAGGCGGATATTTCCACGCTGAGAATTCTGGGAACGGTTGGTGAGCCGATCAATCCCGAAGCTTGGAATTGGTATTATAATGTAATCGGTAAAGGGAAGTGCCCGATAGTTGACACCTGGTGGCAGACAGAAACAGGTGGTGTTCTCATTACTCCGCTACCTGGTGCTACAGCAACAAAGCCTGGTATGGCGACAACTCCGTTCTTTGGTGTTTGGCCCGTCCTTCTTACAGATGAAGGCAAGGAGATGGAAGAGACAGTCGCTTCTGGTGCACTGGCGATTAAGCTCCCTTGGCCGGGAATTATGCGTGGCGTTTATGGTGATCCGAAGCGCTTTGCGGAGACATACTTCCAGCAGTTCCCTGGTTACTATACGGCTGGTGACGGATCCCGTAGAGATGCCGATGGTTACTATCAGATCACAGGACGCATTGATGATGTTATTAATGTTTCCGGGCACAGAATGGGAACGGCCGAGGTGGAAAGCGCCTTAGTTGCCCACAGCAAGGTTGCCGAATCGGCGGTTGTTGGTTATCCCCATGATCTCAAAGGGCAATCTATCTACGCCTTTGTTACCCTCAAGACGGGTGTGGAAAAGAGCGAAGAACTGAAAAAGGAACTGGTTGCCCATGTGCGGACGCTCATCGGCCCAATTGCCACCCCAGAAAAGATCCAATTTACCGATGGCCTCCCCAAGACCCGAAGCGGAAAGATAATGAGGAGAATATTAAAGAAGGTTGCGGCTAACGATGTTAGCAACCTCGGAGATATCTCAACATTGGCCGATCCTTCGGTCGTTGAATTCATCGTTAATGGTAGGTTATAAATAGCTAGGCGAGCGCCTCAATATTGAGGCGTTCGCCTTTTTTTAACGGTGAAGATTTGTGTTGTTGCCCTTTGCTAATAGAGAAAAATCATAGGTGCTTGCGCCTGAGAAGGAGGATGCAGTGAATATAGTTGCGTGTGTAAAACAAGTTCCTGATACCGAAGCCCAAATCAAAGTGAAAGCTGATGGCACGGGTATTGAAGAAGGTGGGATCAAGTGGGTTATGAACCCCTATGATGAGTATGGTGTTGAAGAAGCCTTAAAACTTAAAGAAAAGTTGGGCGGTGAAGTTACGGTAGTTAGCGTTGGTCCGGCGAGGGCGATGGAGACCATCAGAACGGCCTTGGCGATGGGGGCGGATAAAGGGATCCACATTGATGATGCCGCTCTGAACAACGCCGATGCTTTTACCGTTGCCTCTGCTTTGTGTGCGGCTGTCAAAAGCCTCTCTTGCGATGTTGTTTTTTGTGGTCAGCGTGCCATTGATGATGACTCCGGTCAGGTCGGTGCCATTTTGGCCGAGCTTTTGGGAGTTCCGCAGGTAACGATGGCGACCAAGATGGAGCTTGCAGATAATGTGGCGAAGGTAACGAAATCCATTGAAGGTGCGCAAGTGGTTATGGAAGTGCAGCTTCCCTGCGTTATTACGACTACCAAGGGTTTAAACGAACCCCGTTATGCCTCTCTACCAGGCATTATGAAAGCGAAGAAAAAACCCGTTGATGTTAAAACCGGAGCGGATTTTGGTGTTAGTGCGGAGCTAAAGGCGCAGGTTGTGAAGGTTCTTCCCCCACCTGCAAGGCCCCCTGGAAAGGTGTTGAAAGCGGACGATACGCCAGAAGGTAAGGCGGCTGAGTTGGCCAAGGCCTTGAGAGAAGAAGCGAAGGTCATATAACCAGCGAAAAAATATTGGAGGGTATTAAGATGGGAAATGGAGTTTTTTTTGTAGCTGAGCAAAGGGACGGGGCTTTGCGTAAGGTTTCCTTTGAGTTGGCAAGTACAGCGCGAAAACTCGCCGATGCTTTAGGGGTTGAGGCTTGTGGCATTATTTGTGGTTCTGGTGTTTCTGGACTCGCGGCAGATTTGGGAAAATACGGTGCGGATAAAGTTTTTGTGGTGGATAATGCGGCTTTAGAACCTTATACGACTTCCGCCCATACGCAAGCGGTGGCAACAGTAGCAAAGGATAACGGTGCGGTGATACTGTTACTTGCGGCTTCCGCCCAAGGTAAAGATCTTTCCGCTCGTTTGGTTGGTAAGTTAGCAACGGGCATGGCTTCTGACTGCACAGAGGTTAGGATAGACGGCGGCAAGCTGGTGGCCACTCGCCCGATGTATTCAGGAAAGTGTTTTGGCGAAGTGGTTATTGCTGGTTCCCCGCAGATGGCTTCTTTGCGTCCCAATGTTTTCACTGCGGTTGAAAGCGGTAAGGCTGGTGCGGTAACAAGTGTAAATGTTGCAATAGAACCCGGCAAGGTCAAGGTTCTGGAGGTCGTTAAAGAAGCTTCGGGTAAGGTTGATGTTACCGAAGCCAATGTTATTGTTTCCGGCGGTCGTGGCATGAAGGACGCTGCGGGTTTTGCTGTTTTAGAAGAATTGGCAGGTGTTCTTGGTGGTGCGGTTGGTGCTTCGCGTGCGGCAGTTGATGCTGGTTGGCGGGCGCAGTCTGACCAAGTTGGACAGACGGGTAAAGTGGTTTCCCCTAATCTGTACATCGCTTGCGGCATTTCCGGTGCGATTCAGCATTTGGCAGGCATGAGCTCTTCCAAATACATCGTTGCGGTAAACAAGGATGCGGAAGCTCCCATTTTCGCACGAGCCGACTACGGGATTGTTGATGATCTTTTCAAGGTAGTTCCCGCATTAACGGCAGAATGTAAGAAGTTGGTAGGATAGCAATTACAATTGCAAAGTTAAGGGCAGGGAACGATGCCACTGGCGTGGCGGCCATTTCCTGCCTATTTTTTTGGTGGCTGGTGCCTAATAAGAAGTTGACCTCCCAAAAAAATCCGCGTTATGCTGAAGTTGTTGCAGAAATGGAATGATGGGATGCTTGAAGCACGGTTACGGACAGATGATGGCAATGGCTGGGATATTGCTGTATTTTGCAATATATTTTTTAGGAAATGATTTATATCTCCAAGGAAGATATGGCATTTTACCCTTTGTGGCAGTTGTAGAAATAACCTTTTAATTAGGGAAGGAGATATTGAATGGAGAGTTTGCACACTTTCGACACAGGTAACGAGGGTAGGCTGGTGTTTTGGAACGCCGAGCATTTTGAGGTTTTGCTCTTTGTGTTTACGGCGGTGGCGCTGGCTATTTTTGGCTACGGCGTTTATCGCCGTTGGCAGTTGTGGAAGGCAATGGGCAGTCCGGAAATCAGAGTCAACGAAGTGGGAAAGCGAATAAAAAACCTCATTGTTGATGGATTTTTCCAGGTAAAAACCTTTTCCGATCCTTATGCGGGCATTATGCACGCGCTGATCTTTTTCGGCTTCTTTGTCCTGATCTTTGGCGCTGCTTTTGACGCAACGGAGTTTCACATTGCCGAGCCTTTGGGAGTCGCTTTTTTGAGAGGGTGGGTTTACATTCTCTTCTCTTTCACGATGGATCTTTTTGGCTTTCTCGTACTCGCGGGCGTTTTAATGGCTCTCTATCGCCGCTATGTCATTAAACCAGATCGTCTTGGCTTTCGGGGGAAGATGGATAATCGTCCCGATGATCTCTGGGCGCTACTTTTTATTTTGTGTATCATCGTTACGGGTTTCGTTATCGAAGCTTTAAGAATCCATGTTACACTTCAAGATTGGCAGAGCTATCCAGAAACATTCTTAAGCCCGCCCGTTTGGGAGGTTTGGTCGTTTGTTGGTTGGAATGTCGCCAAACTTTTTGCCACGCTTGATTTTAATACGGCAAAGCTTTGGCACCAAATCATGTGGTGGACGCACACCTTCATTTCTTTGGGTTTTATTGCCTACATTCCGTATTCCAAAATGCTCCATATTATCACTACTCCGGCAAACTTTTTCTTCCAAGATTTAAATCCCAAGGGCACCATTGAGCCGATTAAAGATTTTGAAAATGCGGAATCTTTTGGAGTTGGTAAGTTAGAAGAGTTTTCCTGGAAGCAGATTTTTGATGCGGATGCCTGCACCCGTTGCGGACGATGCCAGGATGGTTGCCCTGCATATTTATCAGGCAAGCACCTCTCACCGAAGCAACTTATTCAGGATTTGAAAACTTATTGGCTGGAAGAAGCTCCCAAGGCGTTGAAGAAATCTTGCTGTTCAGAAGGCGGCGATTGCGCTAGCGCCTCTACCGAAACGGGCGAGGAAAAGACGCTAATTGGCGGCGCGATCAATCTGCATGCACTTTGGGATTGTACCAACTGTATGTACTGTATGGAGCACTGTTCGGCAGCGATTGAGCATGTGCCCAAGATCATCCAAATGCGGCAGTATAAGGTGTTGATGGAGGCGGATTTTGCGCCAGAGCTACAGCTAACATGCCGTAATATTGAGAATAACTCCAATCCTTGGGGCGTTGGTGCGCACCTTCGCGCTGAATGGGCGAAGGAAGTGGGGGTGAAAACCCTTGCCGAGGACGCGAATGTCGAATACGCTTTCTATGTCGGTTGCGCGGGTTCGTTTGACGATAGAGGTAAGAAGGTTTCAGCCGCTTTAGCGAAGATACTGCAGGCGGCTGGTGTTAGCTTTGGTATTTTGGGCACGGAGGAATCTTGCTGTGGCGATTCGGCGATGAGAGCGGGCAACGAATACCTCTATCAAACTCTGGCTCAGGCTAATGTCGAGGCGCTGAAAGCTTATGGAGTGAAGAAGGTTATCTGTACCTGTCCACATGGCTACAACGCGTTCAAAAAGGATTATCCGCATTTTGGGGGCGATTTTGAGGTTTATCATCATTCTGAGATCATTGCCAAACTCCTCGCGGAGGGGAAAATCAAGCTAACCGTTCCAGTTGAAGGGACATACACCTTCCACGATTCTTGCTTCTTGGGACGCTACAATGATGTGTATGAACAACCCCGCAGTGTCTTGAAGGCGGTGCCGGGAATGAAGCTGGTGGAAATGGAAAGATCTTTTAATAAGAGCTTCTGTTGTGGTGCTGGCGGAGCCAGAATGTGGATGGAAGAGGAGGGCACAAGGATCAATGTGATGCGTGCCGAACAAGCGATTGCCACTGGTGCTAGTGGTGTTGCGGTTGGTTGTCCCTTCTGTTTGACCATGCTATTCGACGGCTTGAAAGACAAAGAGATGGAAGGACAGATAGCTTCTATGGATATTGCCGAGATCGTGGTTAAGTCGATGGGGCTGGAGTAAAAAATAGCAATTCATTGTTGTTAGTTTTGGACGGGTGCGCTCTGCACCCGTCTTTTTTATGCGAGCAAAAATCGCAACAAACGAGGATATTTTTATATCAAAGACTCTTGCACAACTGTACCTCTTTGCTTCCGACCGTCATTCCCGAGAAAGCGGTAATCCAGAAGATTTTGTAATGATTGTCTTGTTCAGTGAATCATCCATTGACCACAAGATAGCCCGTAACACAACGCTGGCTATGGAAGGGGTTCTATCCATCAAAGACATTGTATGTTTGTCCTTTGCACAACCCGTGCGTTAACCAACAATGAAGGGACAAATCATTCGTTTGTGCAGAAGGTTTTGAATGACATATGGTTTGTTTTATTGGGTAGCAAGATGCCTGAAAATCATGGCAGAAACAAAGGTTCTTGCCTCAGATTTTTATTATTGTTCCTCGCCACGGTGGCAAGCAAAAACGAAAAGTCTTAAAAAATCGAACAATTAAATTTCTTTGTGGCGTCGTTGTCGCTATAGCTGTGATGCGGGTACTTCGAGCGAGAGCCTTTCAAGTATCTTAAATAAGAAAATTAAGCTGTTACTGCGATAGCTGAGAGGGTTTTCAAGTTGACTTGGCTTGTTTCTTCGTGTTACCCGCCCGAACCATGAAGAAAAGCAAAAGTGCCATGGGTTCTCTCGCTCCGATGGCATATGCCAGCACCGTTGGTATGATTTTTATTGTTGTTGTTCTTACGAGCCTGTTCATTGGCGGACTGCTGGATAAGAAACTAGGCACGGGGAATGTTTTTTCGTTGGTGTTTGTGTTCCTTGGTTTAGTTGCCAGCTTTTACAACATGTATATGATGATCAAAAAGCACTTCCGCGATGAAATTGAAATAATAAAGAGTGTAAGAAGTGAAGCGCATAGAAAAAGACCCGCTCCAAACAAGAATTGAAATCAGTAATTGGCTCGTGCTCACTGTTCTAGTTGTTCTCAGCGCGATGCTCGCTTCTGGGGAGTTTACCTTAGGCGTACTGTTAGGTGGTTTTATTAGTATTGTTAATTTCCATTGGCTTAACCGCGATATATTTAAAATGTTCGGTCATTTAACCCCAGGAGCCCCCCCTCCGAAACCAGCTTCAGCGGTGTTTGGTTTTTTCCTCAGGCTTTGTGTTACGGGGATTATTCTCTATCTTCTGTTTACCACCACACCAGCAAACCCTATCGGGGTTGCCGTTGGCCTTTCCGTGGTCGTTTTCAACTTGATTATTACAGCCGTATGGCTTGGCTTAAAAAGAAACAGCTTTAAGGAGGCTTGACGAATATGAAGGAAACTTTTTTGTTGTTCCACCCACATGTCTTTGACGAGATCCATAAGCTTTACGGTATCAATCTTACCATTGTTGTTTATTCTTGGTTTGTAATGTTTTGCCTGATTGTTCTTGGGGCTATGGCAACGCGAAGGCTATCAGCGATTCCTAGCACCGTGCAGAATGTTTGCGAAGTTATTGTTTCAGGGTTGGATACCTTTTCCACCAACACCATGGGAGAAAAAGGAAAGAAGTTTTTCCCTTTGATAGCGAGCATTGGTCTTTTTATCTTTGTTTCTAATATGGTTGGCTTAGTTCCCGCCTTCGAATCTCCGACGGCGAGTCTTAGTATCACCGTTTCCTTGTCTCTGTTAGTTTTCATCACGACGCATGTAGTTGGTATTAAGGAGCATGGAATCAAATATCTCAAACAATTCATGGGGCCTGTTTGGTGGCTCACACCGCTAATGCTTCCGGTCGAGATAATATCCCATCTTGTGCGTCCGCTTTCTCTGTCTATGCGACTCTTCGGCAATATCCAAGGAGGTCATATTGTGGTTGGCATTCTACTGGCGTTGGTTCCCTTCTTTGTTTCGCCAATGCTGGCTCTGAAAGTTTTCATCGCGGCGGTGCAGGCTTTTGTCTTTATGCTTCTGTCAATGATGTATATCGCAGGGGCGATGGAAGAACACCACTAGAGGGTGTTTAGGTAGTACCAAAAGAGGGCGCTGGCGGTTTGCCACGCCCGCTTTTGGTTATTAGGCAGAACGCATGTACCCACGATAAGAAAAGGTGGTCAATGAAGGCAAAGGAGCAACTAAAACAAAAGAGGAAACCCGAGAACCTGTCTTCCACGGAGCTTAAAGACGGTCAAGCTACGCAGGACTTACCTCCTTTTTTAAAAAATCCGCTGTTGCTTACCGTGGCGGCAATTATCATTTCGTACATTTTAGTTTTTCTAGGGAGGTACATTCTGCTCCCGTGGTGGGATAATCCCGCGATTGAGCACTGCGGTGAGCCGGCACAGATAACCAACGACGCTTTCCTTTTTCTTGCTGGTGCCGATGGATTTGGCCGGGGAATTTTCGAAAACTTTTCCACACTTACCCGCTTTTTTCATGAAATTTCAGGAGTTAATTACGGGGTGTTGGGGATTTGGTTACCCGTTATTCTTGTTCCGCTAATAGCTATCCCCATTTGCTGGTTATTTTTCTTAATGGGGCACCCTTTTGCTGGCGTTTTTGCTTCGGTGTTCATGCTTAATGCACCCAGCTTTTTTGGTCGTAGCATTCCTGGATACTACGACAACGATATGTTTGACCTCTTTTTCCCCATTGCTTTTGGTGCGGCGCTGATGGTGGTTTTATCGCATGTGCTTCGCGATAAATGGTGGAAGAGGGGTGGCAAGGCGGTCGTCAACACCGATAGTCCTGCAATAGCTACGCATAAGCTATGGGGATATGCCTTGTTTGCTGGTATTGTTGCGGCGGCATATCTGTGGTGCTACCCGGCGCGTATGCCCGTTCCTTTTGTGATGGCCTGTTTTAGCACCGTCGTCGGTTTTTTTGTGGTGCGCCAGGGGGAGAGGTTGCGTTTTGCCGGTTCCATGGCGATAGTGTTGATGATTTTCACATTGCCGCTATACTTTTCATTGCCGTTCGCTTTGTTAGCTATAGCCATAGCTTATTTTAAACCTCGGGATTGCGAAGAGCGTAAAATCGGCTATTATTTGTTGGGATTTTTTGTTTTGGCCTTGATCGTCGGCGGTCATCTGGAACCAATCTGGGAAAAAATCGCAGTGAGGCTGGCTTTTTTTGGTGCAGGGGGGGAGGGTATTGCTTCGGTGCGCACGGCGATTCCTGTTCCTTCTTTTTCCGTTAGCGTTTCCGAGATCCAAAGGGTCCCCTTTGCGGAGGTTATGGAGATGACCGCTTACCATGCGGTTTTCTTTGTGGCGGGGGCTATAGGAGCAACCCTAATGTTTGTCATGCGCCCTAACGCCATGTCTTTTTTCCCAATTTTTATATTGGGAATAGGCACCCAGTTTTTAGGGGTAAGATTTGCTATTTTCGGCTGTCTTATTTTTGCCATTGGTTTTAGCTATTTGTTAGCCGAGCTGTTATCTCGTGTGATCAAGAAAAAAATAATCCCGATCCTCACCTACGCGGTTCTTGCCCTGCTGGTTTGTTTCCTCACGCTAAAGTCAAATATGGGGTTTCCTCCAATATTAAGCAAACCCTTTGCCGAGGCGCTTTGCGAGGTTCGTGGAAAGGCGGAAAAAGGTTCACAATTATGGGCATGGTGGGATTGGGGGCATCCCATTACCTATTATGCGCGTGTGCTCCCTTTTGTTGACGGAGGGATTAACGAGCTGGGATGCTATATAATGGCGGTTGTTTATATGGCAGAAACACCCCATAACGCAGCGAGTGTTATCCGCTATGCATCAACTACCCAGGCAATAAATGCGATAAACAACCGCGAGCGGAAACTTTATGACAAAGATTTCAACATTCGCTATGGAACATTTGGCTACAACATGTTTGATCCACTGATGCCCATTCATCATCTTCATGATGCGAAATTTCTTGATAAAACCCTACAGCGAATCCTTGCGCAAATTCCCGAAAAACCCCAAGCTTTGTCTGGTCAGTATCTGGCTCTTACCTGGGATAACATGCGCTTTGCGCAGTGGGTGGCTTATTTTGGCAAATGGGACACCCGGAATCTTGTTTCTCCACAGCATGTTTTTAACAAGCTAGCGCAAGGGGTGTATAATTTTGATCAACTAAATGGAATCATTGTCATCAACAACAGGCAAGTGAGAATAAAAAATATTGATGTTATTGGACATAATGGAGTCGCAAGAAAGTCGTTCCCTAACAGGGAAGGACTGAACATGATTAAAAACGATCTTACTGGTGAGCTGTATATCTCCGATGATGTGATATACCGTTCCATGATGTATCGGATGCTAGTGGAAAATCCGCGAAACTTTGCCGAACATTTCGAACTTGTTGTTGATAAGTATCCCTTTGCTCGTATTTACAGGCTTAAAGGATAGCGATATCGGTATTTATCTGCTGGAGGAGCCATGAAAAGAACATTCACAGCACGGATGGGGAGAACGGTTGCTGTTGGTGGTGTTCAACCTCGTTCTGTCAACGATAAGCCCGTTGCAGATACCATACAAGCAATTCGTGAAGGCAAGCAAGCCGATACGAACAGTTATCGGGAGCGTTCATTGGCCATCCATGGCTTTGTTTGCGCCAAATGTGCCCGAGAATTTACACCGCAGAATCGCCATTTGCTTACGGTTCATCACAAAGATGGCAATCACCATAACAATCCTCCCGATGGAAGCAACTGGGAAAACCTTTGTGCATACTGCCACGAAGCGGAACATTCGCGGGAAATTCTTGGCGACTATCTGGCCCCGCTTAAAACCGTGGAGAAGGAGGAGAGAATTTTTTTTAGCGATGAAGGCGATGCTTCAGGGCTGTTTGCCCAGCGATTAAAGGTGGCTTTGGAAAAAAAGAAAAAGACATAACAAGGAGTCCTTATCGGTAGGGGCACGGGGGGAGTATAACGCGGGCAAATCCGCGATACAATAAAAAAGGAGGAACATGTCAGTGGAAGTTATCCAACAGGGAATTGGCAGGATCTTTACCGATCCCAACGCGGACAAGGCGCGGGAGTTTTTCCGCAAAAAAAACAGAAAACTGGAACCAAAGGTAATGTCAGTCAAGGATGCCGTTACCAAGTTTGTCAAAAACGGTGACTATCTGGCCCTAGGAGGTTTTGGTGCTAACAGAATTCCGACAGCCGTTGCACACGAGATTGTCCGTCAAGGGAAGAAGAATATGGGCTTTGCCGGACATACCTCCACCCATGATTTTCAGATACTCTGCGCTGGGGAAGTTTTTGACAAGCTGGATGTGGCATATGTAGTTGGTTTGGAGGCTCGTGGTCTTTCTCCTAACGCTCGCCGCTACATGGAGAGTGGCAAGGTTGAGATAAGTGAGTGGACTAATTATTCACTTTCGGTTCGCTTCAAAGCCGCAGCAGCGGGTGTTTCATTCTATCCCTCCCGTAACATCATGGGGACTGATACCTTTCATTACAGCGGTGCCAAGGTTATTGAGTGCCCCTTTACCGGGGTGAAGTACGCTGCAATGCCCGCAATATTTCCTGATGTATCCGCCATTCATGTTCACGAGGCGGATATCTACGGTAATTGTCGCTTACGCGGCATAACAGTCTCTGATTTGGATCTGGCACGGGCCTCCAAGCGCTTAATAATTACCTGTGAACGCTTAATACCAACCGAAGAAATTCGCCGCGATCCCAGTTTTACATCCATCCCTTATTGGTTGGTCGATGCTGTCTGTGAAGTTCCTTTCGGTAGCTATCCCGGCAACATGTACGGCGAATATTTTTCTGACGAGGAACATCTTCGTGGCTGGCTAAAAGCGGAGGAAGATGTGGAAGAGCTAACAAAGTTCTTAGAATACAACATCTACAGTTGTGGTGATCACATAGAATACATAGAAAAGAATGGTGGAATTCGGAAAATGCAGGCGCTACGCAACAAAGAATTCCTCTTTATCAAAGCAAGGGAATAGGGGGGAAGAGCAATGGCTGACTACAATACAATGGAGTTAATGATATGTACCGCAGCACGGGAATTAGAGGACGGGGCTTCGGTGGGCGTTGGGACTGGCGCTCCCTGCGCGGCAGCGATGCTGGCACAAAAAACGGGAGCTCCTAACCTGGTAATCTTCTTTGAGGCCGGTGGAGCGGCGCCATTGATTCCGGAAATGCCGATATCCGTTGGTGATTCCCGCACGACTTACAAAGCATTAATGGCAAGTGGAATGTGCGAGATCATGGAAACCGCATGCAGAGGAATGCTAGACTATACCTTTTTAGGGGGGGCACAGATTGATATGTTTGGCAATCTCAATTCCACCAGAATGGGTAGCGACCATCAAAAACCAAAGGTGAGGTTTCCCGGGTCAGGTGGGGCGAACGATTTTGCCTCTTTTTGCTGGCGGATGATGGTGATGACTCCTCAAGATCCTCGTCGCTTTGCCGAAAAGATCAACTACATAACCACTCCTGGCTGGCTGCAAGGCGGAGATTCGCGTGCCCGCTCGGGACTTCCTTTAGGAGCAGGTCCTTACAGAATAATTACCAACATGGCAGTTATGGATTTTGAAGAGACCAGTAAAAGAATGCGCATAATCGCCATTAATCCTGGTTATTCGGAAAAGGATGTACAAGATAACTGTGGTTTTGAATTACTCAAGGCATCCAAGATTGAAGAGAATAAGCCACCCACGGCAGACGAGTTAAGCATTCTCCGAGAAAAAATTGACCCTTATCGCTATGTGATAGGTCGTTAAGTGGTTTTACTTGGTATGGCGGGAGAAAACAACATCTCCCGCCATACTATTTCATAAAAGTTATCACCTTCGGATCACTTTACGCATTTTAGAGCCATCTGCAGGACCAACGATCCCCTCATTTTCCATGCGTTCAACCAATTTAGCCGCTCTATTGTACCCGATGTTTAACTGTCTTTGCAGGAAGGAAATGGATATTTCGCCCCGCTGCTGAACAATTGCCAAGGCGTTTTGGTAGTGTTCATCCGTATCTTTTCGCTCCTCTTCCGCCTCTAGAGGAGTGGCCACTTTTTCGGAGATGGAGGTATCATAAACAGGTGCGCGTTGCTTCTTGATGTGTTCGACAACCCGTTCAATCTCTTTTTCGGAAACAAACGCACCATGAATCCTTCTTAACTCCACGCTACCAGAAGACATAAATAACATATCACCCGCGCCTAGCAAATCTTCCGCACCCTGCTGATCCAATACCGTGCGGGAATCGACTTTTGAAGAAACATGGAAGGAGATTCGGGTAGGAAAGTTGGCCTTAATTACCCCCGTAATTACATCAACGGAAGGTCTTTGAGTGGCAACGATTATATGAATGCCTGCGGCACGGGCTTTTTGCGCTAAGCGTGCCAAGAATGTTTCCACATTTCTTTGTGCGACCATCATTAAGTCTGCAAGCTCATCAAGGACTATTACAATGTAAGGCAAGATACTTGCCTTGTTAGCGTCGTCAAGGGATAGCTTATCCAGTGTTTTGGAGTTTAATACCCCCTTATTGTAGCTTTCAATACTTCTTACCCCAGCATCACCGATAACGGTATAACGGCGCTCCATCTCTTCGACCGCCCAGCGCAAAACACTTGCCGCCTCCTTCGGATCGACAACCACAGGGTGAAGCAAGTGGGGAATACCCTCGTAGAAGGATAATTCAATCCTCTTAGGATCTATCATTAAAAATTTCACTTCATCGGGGGTTGACTTGTAGAGGATACTGCAGATCATGGCGTTCAAGGCTACGCTTTTACCCGAGCCTGTTGTTCCTGCAATCAGAAGGTGCGGCATTTTTTCGAGGTTAGACACTATGGGCATTCCCACAATGTCCGCTCCTAGAGCAATGGAGAGTTTGGAGGAGGAGCCTGTAAAAGCCTCGCTCTCTAAGAGAGATTTTAGACAGACCATTTCTCGAGACTGATTGGGAATTTCGATGCCGATGGTTCCTTTACCGGCTATCGGAGCAATGCGGATACTGGCGGCGCGCAAAGCAAGGCCAAGATCGCTATTTAACGCCGTTATCTTGCTGATTTTTACACCCGAAGCAAGCTGTACCTCATAGGTCGTAACCACCGGGCCTGGTCGCACTTCTGTTACCTTGGCCTCGACATCAAAATCCGCCAGTTTTGTTTCCAGTATTTTAGAATTCATGATGAGTAGGTCTTTTTTCACCCTTTCATCACGCTTGGGAACAGCATCAAGCAATCTCAGGTCGGGAAGAAGATAGGAACCACTGGCATAATAAAAATCGAAGCGTTCTTGCGGCGGTGGAGTTGATGATGGTGGGGAAGGATTCGTGCTAGGTTTGATGTTAACAGCAGGTTCAACTACCTGTTGTTTTTTGTTGTTATGGCGCCGCAAAATCTCCCAGCGGCGTTGTAACAAATAGAATAGCCTTACTATTAGGCGAAGGGAATTTTTGCAAAAGGCTAGTAAAGAAAAATTAAAAAGCATGACAACGGACAATAAAAAAACCACGGTGGTAATGATAAGCGTTCCCGCGTTGTTAAAAACGGGGGTCATGACAGTGGCAATTAAGTCTCCCAGTAAGCCGCCACCGTTAATATAGTGAAAACTGTCCGCTGTGTGTAAAGCAATAAAGTGGAAAAAATACGGCAAAGAAAATAACACTCCCAAGCAACCAGTATAGAATGCCCAACCAAGCCAATTTTGTTTGTTTAACAGCAAGTATAGCGCACACAAAAAAGTGAGCATGGGGAGTAAATATGCCGTGTATCCTAATCCCAATCGCAAGCAATTCGCGAGATGGGAACCAAAAACTCCAAAAATATTATCCACATCGGAAGATGGGCGATAGTGGGTAAAGGAGGGGTCGCTGGATGAATATGAAAGAAGAGAGAGGAACAACAATAGCGTTAGCCCCAATAAGGCTATTGAGAACAATTCTCCTTTTAATCTCCCTTTTTCACGCATAAGCAAAGTTTCGGTAGGCTATTCAGCGGCTCGAGGCGAACATAAGTACAATGCCACTGTTTTGTTCTCAGGCAATGCCCGCTTTGGTAGCCGCTAGTAGTGGGTGTATTTATCGTAGTTTGCGACTACTGCTTGACGCACCCGTGCGATTAGCTCTCCACTCATTTCTGTGGAATAGCTAGCGGTTTCTATGGGTTCTCCGATGATTACCGTAACCACCCTTCCTTCCCCTACCCCTGCCGTTAGTCTGTTAAGGATTTCAAAAGCGCCGACAATGGTAATTGGTATTATCGGTACGCCCGTTTGTAGGGCAAGGTGAAACATCCCCCTCTTGAACTCTCCAATCCTACCATCAACGCATCTCGTTCCCTCGGGAAAGGTCATAATGCTGGTTCCGCCACGGATTTTTTGCGCGGCAATTTCAACATCCTTGATGGCGTTCTCCCTGTTTTTTCGGTCAAGTTTTATATATCCGGCATTTTTGATCGCCCTGCCAAAAAGAGGAATTGCAAACAGTTCCTTTTTAATTATCCAGCGAAATTGTACCGGTACCGCACGATAAAGCGCCAGGATATCAAAGAGTCCTTGATGGTTGGACATGAAAATGACGGGACTATTAACGATGATGTTATCGCGTCCCAAGACTACTATTTTTGCTCCAAATAGCCGCAGCAGTTCATCCGCCCAGAGCTGGGCAATGCGATGTATGCGGGTTTGATTGGGTGAGACTAGATCAAAAATTATCGCACAAACGGAAAAAAAACCAGTAATTACCGTAGCGGCAAACAATACACCGATTGACCGCAACATGGCTTTTACTTTCAATCTCAAAGTTACATTGTGCTCCACAACACAATCCCTTCCTAATGCAAAATTTTACCAATTCGTTTCCAGCGGGGTGTAAAGTTTTCAGAATCCCAAGACCAATAGATTATCAACGCTTCACCCAGAATATCGTCTCTCTTCACAAATCCCCAAAAGCGACTATCATGGCTTTGATCACGGTTATCCCCCATGACAAAAAAGGAATCTTCGGGGACGATGAAACGGGGCAGATTATCCCTTGTGGAGATACCCGCAGGAAGAATATTTTCATCAGCGAAAACGGCAAATTCGTGTTCTTGTAAAATTTCGTTTACAAAGAGTTGCTTGTTCTTAATTTCCACGGAGTCTCCAGGTACAGCGATAACTCGCTTGATAAAATCCTTCGAGCGATCCAAGGGAAACTGGAATACCAGCATGTCCCCTTGCTCGGGGGGGGCAAAGCGCAGGATGAATTTGTCGATTAGCGGAACCCTTATTCCATAAGCCAGCTTGTTGGTGAGCAGGAAATCGCCAATTTGTAGCGAAGGCTTCATGGATCCTGAGGGTATAGTAAATGCCTGCACGATAAAGGTTCTCACAAAAAAGGCTATCAATAGGGCGAAAAAAATAACTTCTGCATATTCACGGATTTTTTGCTTATTCACTTTGTATCCTTTCCTTAGGAATATAATCCCACCAGTGTGGCAATAACAACTACAACGCTTAACAAGCCGTGTGCCGCCATCCATGATACATGTGCGGCGATGATCTTTTTTTCTACTCGGCTATTATAGCCGCCTTTGCGCCTGCGTTGTCGGGCCTCATAAATAACCCCTAACAAAGATCCGCTAAATATACCCAAGACAACCCCTAGGCCATAAAGGACAGGTGTAAGCAGGCAGACCAGAAGAAGGGAGGCAATGGCGGTAGCGATTATCGCTAATCTAATATCGGCCTTGGCAAACCAGAAATCGCGTGATGTTCTTGCCTGTTGTAGTTTTATTCCCTCGGAGAACAATGCGAAGACCGTTGCCATAGCGAGCAACTGCTTACTGACCAAGCTAAACCCACTGAAAAGCGCCAGCACCAATACCACCAAAAAAATCAGGATCATTCCATGTAAATTAAGCACCGTCAGAGCAATGCCGACAAAAAGCAAAATAACGGCAAGAGTTAGTAGAGGAGAATACACCCTTTTTATTTACCCCGTTTGTGAACAAACTTTTCCCAGAATAAAACAACAGGACTAGCAACAAAAATGGAAGAGTAGGTGCCAACAACAACGCCAACAATGAGCAAAAGAGCAAAATTGTTGATAACGGTTCCGCCGAAAAAGAATAGCGGTAACAAAACTAGCAGTACAGTTAAAGATACTATGACCGTGCGGGCTAGGGTTTCGTTGATGCTTCTATTGATAATTTCCGCCAACGGTTTGCCTTCATACTTTGTCATATTCTCTCTAATCCTATCGCAAACGATGATAGTGTCGTTGATAGAATAACCAATCATCGTCAGAATGGCGGCAACAACTGTGAGGTCAAACTCTCTATTAAGCAGCGACAGAACGCCGATGGAAATAATGGTATCGTGGATTAAGGCAATGATACCCCCAACTCCGAAGCGGAACTGGAAGCGGAAAGCAACATAAATAAGAATGCCCAACCATGCAAGAACGATAGCCCATAGAGCTTTTTTGACTAACGCTTCACCGACCTTGGGTCCCACAATTTCCACTCGTCTTACTTCTAAAGAATCAGCACCGAGCGATGTTTGCAACGCCTCTGTAATTTTATCGGATAATCCCTTGATATCGGATGTCGATTCGGTAATCCGAATGATAAATTCATTTTTATCGCCGAACTGTTGGATTGTGGAATGTTCATAACCAATGGGCTTTAATGCGGAGCGGACATCATTAACGCTGACCTCTTTGTGAAACTGTACCTGCATGAGGGTGCCACCCGCAAAATCAATCCCCAGATTTAATCCGCCATGCCAAACTATTGAGGCAACGCTAAGCAGAATCGCGATACAAGACGCTAGTAGCGAGTATTTCATGGACTTAACGAAATCAATATTGGTTCCTTTTATCAATTGAAAGTGCATAATAGCTCCTACTAGATTATATACTTAGCGATGAAACTCGCTTGTTGATGACCAAGTAATCAAGAACGATACGAGTAACAAAGATTGCCGTGAACATACTGGCCAAGATGCCGATACTAAGCGTTACCGCAAAGCCTTTTATTGGTCCTGTGCCAAATCCAAAAAGAAAGAGTGCGGCGATCAGCGTGGTTACATTGGCATCAAGGATTGTTAAGAAAGCGCGGCTATAACCTTGTTGAACGGCTAGTGCCGCCGACTTGCCTGCGCGAAGCTCTTCACGAATCCTTTCAAATATTATTACATTGGCATCAACTGCCATGCCGAGGGTAAGTACGATCCCCGCGATACCGGGAAGTGTGAGTGTTGCCTTAAAGGCCGCAAGCGTCCCTAGTAGGATGATAATGTTCAATAACAGTGCGGAATTTGCGATCAAACCAGAGAAGCGATAATACACACCCATGAAAATAATGACGATAAAGCCACCCAAAAGACAAGCAGTGATGCCCTGTTCGATGGAATCCTGCCCTAAAGAAGGGCCGACCGACCTTTCTTCCAAAATGTTTACGGGAGCGGGAAGCGCACCTGCGTGCAAAATTATCGCCAGATCCCTTGCGTCATCCATGGTAAAACTACCTTCAATAATTGCCTGTCCACCGGCAATGCGTTCTCTAATTTCGGGAGCGGAATGGACAACGCCATCGAGAACAATAGCCATTCTTTTATGCACATTATCTCCGGTAACCCTCTCAAACTCTCTAGCGCCATGGTCGTTGAACACTAACTCAATGTAGGGATCGCCATATTGTCCTCCCAGCTTAACTCCGGCGCTTTCCAATGTTTCGCCAGTCATTAAAGCCCTTTCTTTTAACAGAAACGGTGTTTCCGTCATCCTACCACTAGAGCGATCTAGTTTGCGCGAATAGGCGATGTAACTACCCTGTGGAATGGATCCCCGTAGGGCTTCCTCAGGGAATTGAGAATCGTCCACAATCTTGAATTCTAAAAGTGCCGTTTTGCCGATGATTGCTTTGGCACGGGCGGGTTCTTTAATGCCAGGAAGTTGCAAAACAATGCGGTTTGCCGCCTCGGGAATTATTTCAGGTTCGGTAACTCCAAATTGGTCTATCCTATTACGGATTGTCTCTAATGATTGCTCCACCGCCATTTTAGCCAGTTCTGCGGAGCGTTTGTCGGAAAACTGCAACTTCACGACATCCCTTCCCCCAATCACGGCAGAGGAAGCAATAACTAAATCGGGAAAACCTTCGCGAATCGCGTAGTCAAAAGCGGTGCGCGAAGGAGCGTCCGGTAGCTCAAAAACAAGCGCTTTTCCCGTTGACTGCTGCTC
>JAIPED010000067.1 GCA_021737325.1 Deltaproteobacteria bacterium | reverse complement strand
TGTTTTAGGAAGTGCTCGCCACCCTTTTTCCCCGCATAAAAC
This sequence comes from Deltaproteobacteria bacterium, assembly GCA_021737325.1. Taxonomy (GTDB): domain Bacteria; phylum Desulfobacterota; class Syntrophia; order Syntrophales; family JAIPED01; genus JAIPED01. The sequence continues at coordinate 7,599 of JAIPED010000067.1, read as the reverse complement.
AGACGAACACGTTCCTTGGCAAAGGAAAGCAAGTCATCATTAACCAGATTATCATAGATTATGCTCTCCGCTTGGCGGATACACTCCAACCCACGGACGGTAATTAGGCCTGGATCACCCGGCCCAGCTCCGACGAGATAGACCTTCCCTTGCATCATTGTTCTCCTCACTTTCTATAATTTTTGTATGTTCCTTTGCGCCTCGGTTAGTAACCGCATTCCGCCATTTGCCAGCAGGCGATTTGCCAACTCCTCACCTAGTTGGCGAAAATCGGCAATGTTACCGTGCACTTCATCGCGGACAATCTCGCCACCGCTATGTGAGCCGATAAGCCCTTTTATCAGCATCCCCTTGTCAGTTATTTGTGCGTAGGCCGCAAGCGGAAGATGGCATGACCCCCCCATTTGGGCCAAGAACGCCCGTTCCGCAGCAAGGGTTTTTTCCGTATGGACATCATTAAGAAAGGATAGCGCATCACGAAGCTCCGTTCTTTCCGCTCGCGCCTCTAGGCACAACGCGCCTTGTCCCACTGCGGGTAGCATGGTTTCAATAGGGATGAATTGCGTTATCGCCTCGTTCCACCCCATTCTCTTAATTCCCGCCGCGGCGAGGATCACCCCGTCTAAATCTCCTTCGCGCCCGCGACGGATGCGAGTATCAATATTCCCGCGCAAGGGCACGATCTCCAATCCAGGGAGAAGAGCCTCAAGCTGGCAGGCGCGTCTTAGCGAGCCTGTGCCGATACGCGCCTTGCGCGGCATTCTTTCCAATTTACGATTGTCCTTCGCCACCAACACATCACGGACATCCTCTCTTTCAGGAACCGCGATAATTTGTAGTCCGGCAAGCAAGATCGCGGGCACATCCTTGGCGCTATGCACGGCAATATCAACCATGCCGCCAAGCACGGCCTCTTCTAACTCCTTTACAAAAACCCCCTTGCCACCAATCTCCATAAGAGAAACATTGCTCAAGACATCTCCCTTAGTTTTTATGGGGAGCACCTCTATCTCCCAATCGGGGTAACGGAGCTTTATTTTTTCCGCGACAATCCCCGTTTGTCGTAGCGCTAAAGCGCTTCCACGGGTGCCGATTCGTAGTTTCTGGTGGCTTGTCATAAACTTCCTCTTGTCCTTCCTGTGGTTGTTTGATGATTTGTTCTTATCATAAAGAAAATAAGTCTTTCAGAATTACGGAATACCCTTGAGCCATATCGCTTGCTTGCTCTTCTTTTAGCTTTTCACTCGGGGAGTGAAGAATCTTGTTGGCAACCGCCCGTAGCAGGTGTCGCACCCTTTCCTGGTCGCTTGCGGGCAAAGCTGCTAACCACCCTTTATTTGCCCCCAGTTCATCGTCAACAATCTGAAAAATTTTACCTCGCAGGGCGATAATGGTGGGCAAGAGTTCTAGAGACATTAACCATTCGGCGAATTTTTCCACCTCTACGGCAACCATTGCTATGGCTTTTTGCGCTTCTTCCTGGCGCATTGCCAGATTATCGTCCACAACGGTTTGCAATTCATCAATGTTATACAAATACACCCCATCGATATCGCCCACCGCGGGTTCAACATCGCGGGGGACGGCAATATCAATGATAAAGAGTGGCCGTTGTTTACGGCGTTTTTGTAGCGCCTCCGTGAGCATCTTGGCGGTGATAATGTAGTTGCTTGCTCCGGTTGAGGAAATAACGATATCCGCATCGGCGATTCCTGTGGTCATTTCGGCAAAGGCTAAAGACCTTCCGTGGAAGGATTCTGCCAGATCGCAAGCCAGCGGGAAGGTTCTATTGGTAAACACCATTTCTTTGACACCCGTGGCTTGTAGATGTTTCGCGGCTAGTAGCGCCATATCGCCCGCACCAGCGAGCAGGACTCTTTTATCGGAAAGTTTAGCAAAAATGCGTTTTGCCAATTCCACCGCCGCGTAGCTTATCGATACGGGATTGGCGGCGATGCGCGTGTGTTCACGAATAAGCTTTGCCGTGCGGAAAGCAAAATGGAGCAATTTATTAACAATCAAGCCCGCGCCCCCTGCCTGAATAGTTTGCCCGTAGGCGCTTTTCATCTGCCCAAGGATTTGCGGCTCGCCGACTACCAAAGAATCCAAGGATGCCGCGACTTGTAAAAGATGACTCACCGCTGCAATTCCTTGATGAGTATAGATATTTTTTTCTTCTGATACGGCGAGAAGCGCTTGCATCCCCTGCTTTGTCCTGGAGACATTCTCCGTAACGGCGAGGATTTCCACCCTGTTACAGGTGGCTAGATAAAACACTTCCCGCGCTTCGTAGTCATTTTTTAGGCGAGCAACAACGGTAGGCGCATCATGGCAGTTAGCGGCGGCTTTTTCCCGCGCTTCCACCGCCGCCGTTTTGTGGTTCATGCCCATTATGAGTATTTCCATTATTAAATCAACCTATGCCAAGAATGGGGGCTATTCATGCTCGCAAGAAACAGAAAAAGGAGAAGCAAAAGCGCGCCGAGCGAGAGTAGTGCCACCTTTCGGCCCCGCCAGCCAAGAACCACCCGTAAAAAAAGGATGCCCGCATAAAAAACCCAGGCAAGCGCCGTCCAGAGTCCTTTAATATCGTATAGCAGGGAAGTGTTGCCTCCAAGATAAACCATAAACGCGCCAATGACGATGCCTGCGGTGAGCAAAGGGAAGCCGCTGATAAAGGAGATGTGGTTAATCCGATCAAGGTCATCAAGCGGAGGGAGGAGGCGGACAAAACGGACGGCTCTTTTTTTACGGATTAAATTTTCCTGTATTAAAAAGAGGGCTCCCGCCAAAACGGCAACAATAAAAAAAGCCTCTCCGACAACGGTAAGGGCGATGTGTAGCGCGATATAGCCGCCCGAAGCGATAACGGCAAAGGAGTCATCACGGGCCATGACAGTAACTGCGCTTAGCGAAAAAACGACAGGAGCAACAAGGACACCTAGCAAGCGCGTTTTGGTAAAGAGCTGAAACACAAGAAACAGAGTGCCGATAAACATAGACAAAACCAACGAAAACTCACGGGCATTGAAAGTTGCGCTACTAATTCCTTCCCAGTGGTACAGGGTAAAAGTGGCGGCTTGGGTTAGCAGGCCCGCCAGCATTATTTTCATCGCTAATTTTGCCAATCGTGGACGCTGATAAAAAACCGCGAGCAAAAAACCGCACAGGGATGCAAGATGCAAAAGGAAAATAAGATAGGCAAGCTTATCTGACATGCTTAACGCGTTCCGCTTTCCTCAAGTATTTTGGCCACAATCTCTTCGGCACGGTCATGCTCGTTGTTCCGTATTGCCTCCAGCAGGGGCGAAGCGAGTAGCGCGGTAAATAGTTTTTTATTCTCTGCTTCGCTTTTGCCCGCCGCGATCACCTTTTTTCTTAGTTCCCGCATCATTTCCAACAATTGTCCATATTCCTCGCCGTAGATGGCTTCCAATTCTTGGCGTATTTTTTTTGCCAACGCGGGAGAAGCCCCGGCAGTGGAAATGGCGATGGTCAATTCTCCGCGATGAACGGTTGCCGGCACGATGAAATCGCAAAGCTCGGGCACATCTACGATATTGAAGGGAATGCGTCTTTGGGCGGCATCAACGGCAATGCGCTTGTTCAGCTCCGTATCGTTAGTCGCTCCAATGACCATGCAGACATCCCGCAGGTGCTCGCAAGAATACTCCTTGCCGCCGTATGCGATCTCACCACTGTTAGCCATGGAGACGAGCTCTTCTGTTAACCTCCTACTGATGAGGACGACCGTTGCTCCCGCAGTCAGAAGATCCTTAGCCTTGCGTTGGGCGACAGCCCCACCGCCCACGATGAGGCACCGCTTGCCTTCCAGATTCCAGAAAATGGGGTAGTATCTTTTTGTCTTTCGCTGTTCCATCTTCTTTACCATTCCCAATGCCAACGACTCATTTTGCCAGTTTCCGCTACAGGATAAAAAGAAAGTTTGTTTCTCAATTCTGAATAGCTATGACAAATATCGCCGTTACTGGCAAGTGTGGGCTTAAAAAATACCTACGGGTGTAGCGCGGATTGCTTATCGCCCGCGGCGTTGTTAGCGGAAAACAACCGCGAGCAATTCTCCGATGTTGCCAACCTTGATAATTTCAACCTCCGCCGCGATGTTCTCTTTGGTTTTCGGAACAATACAGCGGTTAAACCCCATACGGGCGGCTTCTCTCACCCGTAGCTCCGCCTGAGCAACGCCACGAACCTCACCCGCCAAGCCCACTTCGCCAAAAACCGCGGTGCGTGGGGATATTTCCCGATCGTTTAATGAGGAGAGCATTGCGGCAACGATACCCAGATCCGCCGCCGTTTCTTCAATGCGTATGCCACCAGCAACATTGATGAAGATGTCATGGGTGCCGAGGGGAACGCGCAGGATTTTATCAATTACCGCCACCAGAAGCGAGACCCGATTGGGGTCGAACCCGATGGTTGTTCTTTTGGGAATACCAAAGTTGCTGTGGCTAACCAGGGCCTGTAACTCCAACAAAATCGGGCGACTTCCTTCCATGCTAGGAACAACGACCGAGCCTGGAACCCCTAGCGCCCGTTGAGCAAGGAAAATATCCGAAGGGTTGGTAATTTCAGCAAGCCCTTCTCCTCGCATTTCAAAAACACCAATTTCGTTGGTTGGTCCAAAACGGTTTTTCATGCTCCGCACTATGCGGTAGAGGTTGTTGTGGTCGCCTTCAAAATAGAGAACTGTATCCACCATATGCTCCAGAACCTTGGGGCCGGCAAGGGAGCCATCTTTAGTAACATGCCCAACCAAAAAAATGGGAATATCGGATGTTTTTGCCACGGTAATGAGCCTTTCGGAGGCTTCCCGTACCTGAGAGACGCTGCCTGGGGCGGAAGAAATTTCTGGGCTATAAATCGTTTGGATGGAATCAATAATGACTACCGCAGGTTTTATCTTCTGGATGTGCAGAATAATCGTCTCCGTATCGGATGCGGTGAGAATCAGGATATTGGGAGATTTCGCGCCGATTCTTTCCCCACGAAGTTTAATCTGCTTTGCCGATTCCTCGCCCGAAATATAGAGGATTGGTTTATCGGTTCTTGCTAGTCGTTCCGCCATCTGCAACAACAGGGTGGATTTTCCGATTCCTGGCTCGCCACCGATTAGCGTTGCGGAGCCCGCAACAATCCCTCCGCCTAAAACACGATCAAATTCGCGCATACCAATGGGAAGTCGTTCACTTTCGCTAACACTAACAAGGTTGAGGGGGACTGGGGGGGCGCTTTCCTTGAGCGCTCTTTGGGAAATTAACGGGGTGCTGATTTCCTCGGCGAAGGTGTTCCAGTCGCCGCAGGAAGGACATCTGCCCAGCCATTTTGATGATTTATAACCACAAATTTGGCAAAAAAAGTTGTTCTTGGGTTCCTTCATGTTGTTGCTCCAGCATTGTGCGAATTGCCCGCGACTATTGTTTTTCGCCAACCCCGTCAACTACTTATGCCGACAATACGGGTTGCTTTGGCTATTGTAACGGGCGGCAAAAGAAATTGCTTTTTCCTTTGAAGGACAAAAACTTGTTAGCGCTTGGCTCCCTCCTCCCTCTCGCTAATAGGAAGGAAGCACCGCAACTGAGAAAATAATTGCCGTCTAACGGTCATGCTTTTTCCATTAATTATTAGTAAAAAAAGCTATTTTACTTATTTATGCAATATTTATTTTTTTTATCTGCGGCATTGAAAAAAAAATACCGTCATGATACGCAACAACCGTAGTATTAGCCATCGTAGTTGTAGCTGGCGAAGGGGTGTGGGCGGTGTGATGGAGGAAGGGGGTGGATGTATTCTCGTAGTTTCTTTTTTCGTTTTTCTTGATGGTTGTGAGGTTTTGTTTACGGTAGTGTCTGGTTAAAACATTTTGGAAAAGGAGGATTATTATGTTCAAAGGTATGCCTAAGGCTTTTTGGATTGGGTGTGGCATTATGTATGGCTGGAATTTTCTCTTCATGTTTCTGGAGATGGTTATTCCTGGTTTACCATTGATGAAGTTGTTTGGTGTTCCTGCTGCCTACATATATGCCATGATATTAGGGCTGTGGCTGATAAATGTTCTCGTCGCTTGGTATTTCTACGCGGCGGAAGAAGCCAGAGAAGCGAAATAAAGGGGGGATACAAATATGGGAGTTGATCTTATCGTTATTCTTTTTGCGGTGGCATATTTTGCCGTAGTTATTGTTATAGGCTGGACTACAAGGAAAGCAGCGACAAATGCCGCAGACTTCTATGTTGCCGGCAGAAAAATAGGTCCTTTTGTTAATGGTTCGGCCTTAGCCGCCACATATTTTAGCCCCGCTAGCTTTTTGGGTTTGCCCGCGTTTATCTTTTTGCTCGGCTACCCCTTCTGGTGGGCGCTGGTAGGTATCGTTGGCGGTATGCCCATTGCCACGCTCTTAACGGCGGCGCCGCTACGCAAATATGCGCCGACTTCGTTTACCGATTATTATGCCGATCGTTATGACACCAAGTGGATGCGTCTCGCGGCGGCGGTGCCAACGATTATTGGTGGTTTTGCCTATGTCATTTTATCCATCGTCGGTACAGCGATGTTCTTGCTCTGTATTTTGAAACTTAACTTTGTTGCTGCTGTTATTCTCAGCGCGGTTGTTACCTTCATCTACATCTACTGGGGCGGCATGGTGGCAACTTCCTTCTCTGCGGGCTTCCAAGGAATCATGATGACGGTCGCTTCTCTCGCGGGCGCGGGGGCAATTCTCTGGAATTATGGTGGACTTAACGGCTTGACCGATGCGGTTATCGCCAATAATGCGCTGTTCTTCAACACTCCCTATGTCAACGAGCAAGTGGCGCACCCGATTATGAAGAGCGCCCTGGGCGTTGTCGGATTCTTCTTTGTTTGGCACTACGGTTTTTCGGCAATGCCCTATACCGTCGTGCGTTTCTTTACCACGCAGGATATTAAAGATGCTCGTCGTAGCGTTTTTTGGGCGGTACTCATCGGCGGTGCGATGTATGTGGGTTTGGTCATTATCGGCACAGGTGCAAGAATCTTGATTGAAAGCTTGCATCCCTCCATGGGGCAGGAAGGTGTTACCAGCGCGATGACTCTCTTGGGAAGCATGAAGAAGTCCTACGGTGTCGCTGGTTCTTCGGTTACCGATTATTCCATGTTAGCGGCGATGGAAGCGCTTGGCAAACCATGGTTACTTGGTATCATCGCAGCGGGTGGTTTGGCGATAGCGATGTCAACCTCTGCAGGTTGGACGATGGTTCTTAATGTTCTGCTGGGACGCGATTTGATGGGTAAAGTTTTTGGGAGCAAGTGGCCCGAAGAGAAGCCCATCCAGGCGACTCGCTTTATGACAACGGTGGTTATTCTCATCTGCACCTTGCTGGCATTTAATCCCCCGGCGTTGGTTTTGGATATTTCTGGTGCGGCGTTTATCGTTCTTCTTTGCTCGGTAGGCCCCCCGTTAATTCTCGGAATTTGGTGGGATAAATCAACTAAGGTAGCGGCTTATGCCACTATTTATTTGATGACCGCCTTTTCTGGCTTTGCGTGGCTCTACGCGCATTATACCTTGAAAAGCGCACATTGGTTCTTTCTTAGTGACC
>JAIPED010000066.1 GCA_021737325.1 Deltaproteobacteria bacterium | reverse complement strand
TACGACCAACTCATTGGAAGGTAGTTTTGCCCATTTGAAGGAACTGCTTTTGGTTCATAGAGGATTAAAGAAGTGCATAAAAAGGAAAATGATAGATGAAATACTGGGAAAATAACCTCCCAAAATCAGCATTATGCCCAATTTCATCACTTGGGTACTGATGATGGCAAACTCATGCTCACCGTTGATGCTGACGGCTCCGGTCACAACACGGAATTGGTAAACATCATATTTAGTAATGTTGCCTATGACGCGGATATCCACACTGCGGACTTCATTGATACCATGATTAGTAACGGCAACTTGGATATTTTGTAAGCCGCATCATTCGCAGTAACTTACATAAGGACTGAGGTTATAGTAGCTACAGGAGGGCGTTATTAAACAATCAAGATGTCAGGAGTTTGCGGGGCCATCGCCATTCTCTTTTTAGGGGCGCGGAGACGATGCTGCGCCGCCTTCTCTGCTAACAGTTATGGAAAATCCCGCGCCAATGAATACAAAAATCCGCATTATAGCTCTATTGTGCCTTATTTTTTCTTGAGGAGGATGTGGATGGCGCCGTTATCCTTCATAAAATGCGCCCGAGAACCCGCTTCTGCTTGGTTTCCAAAAAATAAATCAACCCGTTGGGGCCCCTTTATTGCGCCACCGGTATCCTGACAAAGAACAAATTTGGCAATTTTTCGCTTGCCAATATAGTTTCCTGCGACATCAACATCGGGGACTGCCGTTTCAATAAAAGCCAGCCCTCCCCTAGGAAAAAACGCAAAATCCACCGCGATGCTTCTTTCTGCTGTAAGCGGCATTCCTATCGCTCCGGTGGTTTTTCCTAAGCGAAAAAAAGTGTAACGCTCGTTATAACTCAATTTTTCTTGGGCTAGCTGAGGATTTTCCCTTAGGTATTTTTTCACAGCGGCGTTGGATCTGTTGCTTATTAAGCCCTGCGCAAAGAAGTGATTTGCCACTGAACGGAAAGGTCTGCCGTTGGTTCCTGCGAAGGTGACCGGAATCGTTTTCCCTTCTGCAAGCAGAATGATTCCCGAACCTTGCAGATGTAAGAAATATAACGCTCCCGGGTCATCAACCCATGCAATTTCTAGCCCTCTCCCTTTCAATTTTCCTGCGACATCAATTTCATAACGGGAATGGTTTTTCTGCGCATCGCTGCCCAGTTCTGGGGGAGGGTGATAGATGGGGTATTGATAAATTTCATCGCGGTGCAAAGAACCGTTGACGGTTGTCTCATAATACCCCGTAAAGACAACGCTTTTGTCCCTCGCCGTAGTTCCTATTGACAAAATATCAAAATTTTGCAGAAGGTGGCGGCGTTTTTCGTCCTTTGTTGCGTTGCTCGTTACAATTCGTTCAAAAATATCCAAGCCTGCGATCATCTCGGCGGCATTGTAGGTATTTCCCTCAACGCTAAACCTAAAATTGGGATTAATCTGGTAGAATGACCGACTCTGCTTGATTGCCTCTAACAGTGAAGCGTCCTCATCGGCGAAAAAATCGAGGTTACCTACAGTGCTTTTTTGATAGTTAACAGGGGGAGGCTTACGCGGTAGTGCTACACAGGCAACGATGGAAAAAACTGCCAACAACACCAAGAGCGGACGGAAACATTTAAACATCAATGTCCAACACCATCATAGTTTCATCGCAGTAATCAGGGTACTTGGGACAACGGAAACAATCCGCCCAGATTTTTTCCGGTAGCTTTGTTCTTTCGGTAACAGCAAAACCCATTTGAGAGAAAAACTCTTTTTCATAGGTGAGCGTAAAGAGTCGTCCTATTCCCAATCCACTCGCTTCATTGGTGCAGGCATGGACGAGTTTAGAACCGATACCCTTTCTGCGGTGTTTATCGCGGACATAAAGAGAGCGAATTTCTGCGAGGTTATCCCAGATGATGTTCATTGCGCAAATACCAGCGATCTCTTCCCCTTCAAGAAAAACGAAAAAATCTCGGAGGCAATGATAAACATCCGTTAAAGACCGCGGCAGAACCTCACCCTTCGCCGCCGATATATTGATCAGCTTATGAATGGTCTTCACATCGCTGATGCAGGCTTTTCTAATCATCCTTACGAAACCCTCTATCCAAAATTGTGGCGCGGGCGCATAGGAAACAAAACGCTCGCTGTCAAACAAATTGCTATGATGCTTCTTCCATCTTTTTAATGAAGCTGGTCAACAGTTTTACCCCAACACCGGTCGCACCCTTCGGCAGGAAATCTTTGTTCTTGCTCGTCCATGCGGTGGAAGCAATATCCAAATGTATCCACGGAAAATCACCAACAAACCGCTCCAAAAAAAGCCCAGCAGTGATTGTTCCTGCTTCTCTTCCGGCGGAATTTATCAAATCGGCAATATCGCTTTTCAATAACTCTCTATACCCCTCCCAAAGAGGAAGCTCCCAAACGGGCTCGCCAACCTCGTGGGAGATTTTTTCCAATTTTTTTTTATGCCCCTCGGCGTTGCCCATCATGGCGATGAGCTCGCGTCCAACCGCAATGGAACAAGCACCGGTAAGCGTGGCGATATCAATGATCAATCTCGGATTGTAGCTTCGCGCATAGGCAAGGGCATCCGCCAAGGCGACCCTCCCCTCGGCATCGGTGTTGGTTATTTCAATGCTGATCTTGGCAAGTGATTGTAGAACATCGCCGGGCTTATAGGAATTGCCATCCGGCATATTCTCCAAAGCGGGGATGATGCCTACGACATTTTGTTTGAGCTTCAGCTTGGCGATATTAGCGATGGTCGCCATTACCGCCGCCGCTCCCGCCATATCCGATTTCATCTCTCCCATATTTTCCGACGGTTTTAGCGATATTCCACCGCTATCAAAGGTAAGCCCCTTGCCAACCAGCGCCACGGAAGTTTTTTGGTCTTCAGTACCTTGGTATTCCATTATTATCAGGCGTGGTTCGTTAAGAGAACCCTTGGCAACGCTGTAGAGCGCATTCATCCCCTGCGAAAGGATTTCCTGCGGACCAAGGATCCGAACCTTTAAGTTCGCATCTGCTAAAAGCAAAGCTTGCTCGGCAAGGTGTTGCGGGGTCATGTCGTTGCTCGGTGTTGAAACTAAATCGCGGGCGAGATAAACCCCTTCTATAGTTGTTACTATTTCTAATATTGACTTGCTGATTTTGGGGGCTTCTTCGGCAGTGCTAAAAAACTTAACGGTGTTAAGGGATTTTGCTTTATGCTCTGACTGGTATCGCGCAAAGGAGTAAACCCCTGAAAGGATGCCTTCAACGAAGGTTACTGCCACCTTCTCTTTTCCTTCATCCGCCAAAAAAACTGCGAGAGATTGCAGATTCAGGGTATTGGCGTGGCGGCCAGCAACGGCTCCGGCATGACGCAGAGCATTACCATCTGCCGCTTTCCCCACACCAACAAACAACAGATACTCCGCAAGCAATGACTTGTGGGTGTGAAATTCGTAACATTTGCCTTTTTTACCCCAATCACTTCTCTTTGCGGCAAAATCTTCCACCGCTGTTTTTAGTTGCGGCGGCAAATTGCATAGTGAGCGGGACAAATTATTTTTTTCACCCTCTTGGCATAAAAACACCAAGCCATCGCATTCGTATAATTCGTCAATTTGTGGGGTAACTTTGATATTCATTGCCATTTCCTCTTTTATAGTTTTGCGGGCGAGGGGCATAGTCGTTCTCCCGCGGAGTGTCAAACAATCACCGAGATGTGGGCATGCTTGGGAAAATAATTGTAGGAGTTATTGAAGTTGGGCAAAAATTGTCCTTCTTGTAGAACAAGGCGCACACACAAAGTTTTTACAAGTGTGCTAACAAAAGGAGCAAAGGGTTATCTGTCGTCTTCCTAACACCTACGCGCTTTGCATGGTGAGGCAACACGCATCAACCCTTTTCAGCATCAACAAATGTTAGAACAGCTTGATCGTAACAGCAGTCGTAACGGCAATTTGCATCAAAATTTGGGTAATATCTTTGATCTCCCGCAACCATGCCACTTCATAGAATTTCTCTGGCACTACAATAGTATCACCGGGCTCCAGATCACGGGTGTTTTCCCCAAAGGCGTTCGACTTCCAGAGCGCAGAAAGGAAATTCCCGCTAAAGAAAGAACTGTCAACCCTACGAGCGCTTCCATCAACCTTAACTATGTAGATATTTTTCCCGTCCGCAAATTGGTTTAGCCCCCCTGCAATATCAAGATATCCGCTGACATCTTTATTATGCCTAAAGACATAACTACCCGGTGTCATCACGGCTCCTGCGACATGGACAACATCTTTCCGCATAGGAATAAAGAGGTAATCGCCATCTTCGAGGATAATGTCAAAATCGGTATTCTTTAACTGCTGAGGCAGCGCCAGATGAATTTGCATTCTTCCTGTCGCCTTCATTTCGCGCAGAGATTTTATGAATGTTTGCTGTTGCTCCATTTCCATTCTCTTTGCCTGCATTGACTCCGTTGACACCGCAGAACTAATCTCCCGCGAAGATTGACGCATAAAGTCATGCTCTAACCTCTTTATGATACTGCCGAGGTTTTCCTGCTGGAACTCCTTGACGCTTTTCCGCACGAAAACACCACCTCTTAAATAGGCCTCTTCCGTATATTCCCCTGCTCGCGCCAATAGCGATGATAATCGTTCTCCTTTTTTGATGGGGTATCGCCCCGGAAAGCGGATTTCCCCTTCCACCAAGGCGAATGTTTCTTCACCTCAACCGGGAATGCGTCTAATTATTAGCCTATCCTTCGGAATAAGATTGATATTATGCACCGAATCGTTAGCAAGGGCTTTTTCTAAGTTGATTACTTTGCTTATGGCGTATGATTCCATTTTCTCGTTGGTTAAAAATGAGGTGATTTCTGCATCGTAGAGGTAGGCAGAAGGCCGTAAATTGCCCGCCCTGAAAATAAGATCGCTAACAGTCATGTTTTCCGTGTATTGATATTCTCCAGGATTGAGCACTTCGCCTTCAATATAAACCTTTTTCTTCTCTACCAAGGACCAAATGCTGTGGATAATTATGCTATCCTGATTTTCCACCGGTAAATTATGCTTGGGATCCGCCGAGAGAGCTTTTTGCACATTAAAATACACCGAGGTAAATTTTTTATCTTTATCCACTCGCAACAATTCTCCGGTCTCGATGGAGGCGTTCAGGGTAATATTGCCTGCCATGAGCAAAAGATCTTTTATGCGCGCTCCTCTGCCAAACTTGTATGACCCTGGTTTGCGGACTTCCCCCTTTACCGTAACTTCCGCTTTTTCTTTGAACGACCAGATATTAAAAATATAGATTTCATCACCAGGAAATAGCAAAATATCGTGTTGCGAATTCCGCTGGGATAAGGCTTTCCCCAAATCAAAGGGAACAAAAGATCGGGGAAGGTTTACTACACCTTGCCGCACGACCAAAGCGTAATCCATATGGGTCTCTGGCTTTAAGCTTTCGATGTTCTTGATTAAATCGGAGACTCGCATCTCCTTAAAAAAGGCGTAACGACCAGGGCGAAAAACATTTCCGAAGAGGTGAATAGAGTTACTGTCCCTTCTTGTAATTGGAAACACAATAACTTCATCTCCGTCCTGAAGCAGAAATGGGGCATCGGTTTTTTTAATTTCTTCCCAGGATGTATCTAAAACAAGTCGTTCCTTGTTCTCATGATAGCGTTGCACTTGCACCTGTCCGCCAAAAGCGGAAGGATTTAAGCCGCCCGCGAGAGCAAGCACCGCTTTTAAGTCTCGCTCCTTTTTTAGCTCATAAATCGCGGGAAAACGCACCTCACCCACAACGGAAACGAGGGCTCCGGGTGGGGGAATAAAAATAATATCGCCAGCTTGTAGCCGAACATCCCTGGTTTTATCACCTTCTAACATCAGTTCATAAATATCAAATGTGGTTATTGTCTTATCTTGTCGCTTTAGCTGAATGTTTCTCATTGATCCCCGTAAAGCTGGATACGCGATCTCTGGGCCTCCGGCATAAATTAAGGCGTTCAGCAAGGTATCGAAGCTACTCACGGTATAGGCTCCCGGACGGGTGGCGGCACCTAGCACAAAAACGGAGATGCTACGCAAAGCACCCATCGTAATGCTCGCCTCCACACCGACAATCGCTTCCATTTTTTTGCGGATAAGCGCCTGCAACTCCCTAAATTTAAGTCCAGCAACCTGCACCACTCCTAAACGGGGAATATAAATGGAACCATCACGGCTAACCACAAGGTTATATCTTTCATTTATCCTGCCCGATAGCATCAAAACGATGCTATCGTCTGGTCCAATGACATAATCGGTGCTCACTGGCACATTTGATGGCGGCGCAAAGGGATAGGCACGCTTGAATATTTCCTGACCAAAAATTGGCAACTTCTGGGGTGGATCATTTACTGTCATCGCGGGTGAATATTTCTTCTCTTTATCTTCTTCCTTTTGCTTTCCCATCTCCAACTTGGGAGAAGCGCCAGGAGTCTCCACAGCATCAAAGTAGCCTCGCATCTGCGGATCATTTCGATACTGGTTGACGAGCTGTTGCACCGCCTCATTACCCTGCATACTAGAAGGAAGAGTGCTAGCAGGAAAGCTGAGATCTGGTGGTGCGTCAACACCACCTGCTACTTCCGCAATAAGTGCTTGAACTGCCGGGCTTTGCGCCCCTGCAATCGTTGCCTCACCAAAAATTACGGAGGGAAACAAGCAAACTATCAGAGCGATTAACAGGGCTGATGCACTAACTCCCTTACTCATTGAGAGGCCTTTCTTCTTGGGAAAATTATCTTCCCTTCATGTTGGCTAATTCTTCCTAAAATACCTGGCGATAAAGGTGGTTATTCCTTTAACCTCATCACGAATACCAAAAGATTGCTGTAACTCCGCGAATTTTTCTGTGTTGTTGCTTTTAAATTTAGCGGTGAATTCTCTAACGACAATTATTAGAATCATCAGAAAAAAAGTGCCAAGCATCGTAACCATCAGCACCTTCTTCAGATTGGGAGAAAAGTGCTTTTCGGGGAGGAATGGTGGTGCAAGAACTCGAAAGCCATAGTGTTTTCGCGACATGATGAAGGCTTTATAGTCAATATGCCTGGCCATGAGCTCCAACAATTTTATGCGTAAAACTGGATCACCAGTGGTAAGCATTTGTTCTTCCAGCGTTTTTATCTGCTCAGAGCGCTCTTCCAATTCCATGTTGCGTAAAAAATTTCCCAACTCATCCAGATAGATGTTTAACATCCCCATGGCTTGAGCCGGAGTGCGGGCTTCAAAGGTCACCACCAGAACATTTCTGGGCTTATCAGTTTTTACTATAAGCTTCGATTTTAACTTTAGATAGGCATCTTCCAGCGTGGGGGGGGCTGTTTTCCATCGTTTATTGGTCTCATCCCAGTTTGCTTTAAATATTATCGGCAACAGATTGTGCTTTTCAATGATGGCAACATTTAAAGCTCTACTTTCCATGACCAACTTAAATTTCGCCAAACTGCTACTATGGATTTCGCCACGAAGCATACTGCTGATAGAGGAGGTTTCTTCGGGAATAGTTGATTCAATTATTGCTTCCGAGCGATAGGATGCCGGAGCCAACCAATAATACATTAAGGCCACGAGCACTGCCGCCAAAAGAACAATAATTATCAGTAATTTCTGTTTGATGATGGGTACAAGCAGATCTGTAATGCTGATTTCAGCATCGTGATATTCCTGTCTTCCTATCTC
>JAIPED010000009.1 GCA_021737325.1 Deltaproteobacteria bacterium | reverse complement strand
CACCCACAACTGCACAACATCTTCATCGCTGAGGTTATGCATGTATTTGAGGTAATGGAGAGACACCATCAGACGGGTGCTGATGCCTGGACGACCTACTTCGGGATGGAATGTCGCCCCGAAGAGCGTTTCTAAGCGTTCCCAATCAACCGTCTTGGCCAGCTTGACCATGGGATGCTTAGTGTCGAGGATTTGCTCCAATTCGGAGCGGAAAAGCTCTCTTTGGCGTTCGATTGCTTGTGGTGAAGGTTATGGTTTCATGGCGAAAATTTGCAAGCTTTCTGTAGATTTATGTTCAAAAACTGGCAAATTAACGACCACAAAATCAACAAAATGTCCAACAATATCTGACGGATGAATGGATTTTCAGGAGCGAGCAACTACATTTTCACGGGCGAGCAAATAAAAACGACGCCAGCCGTGTTTTTTAGCTGGCAATTTACTGTGTTTTACTGCATATCGCCGCCCGACATGCTTTCTGGGGATGTTGCTCTTTCGGAGTTATTTGCGGTAATTGAAAACAAGGGCGTCGGTGTACCCGAGTACAAGACAATATATTGAAATGAAACATTTATTTCCCGGACTTATTTCTCTGGAGTACCCAGGCTCAAATCCTGGTTCCCCAGCCGAAAGTGGTCCCATCGTCTAGCGGTTAGGACGCTGGCCTCTCACGCCGGAAGCAGGGGTTCGAACCCCCTTGGGACTACCATTTTACTATCACCGTTTTCTTGCAGGCCTTCGCGTTACCCTCCCCTTCGCCATTAACCAATAGCACTTAGCAGAACCGTAAAACCGACAAGAATACTCCAATAAGACCTTTGCATAACCAACATCATGTTTACGGCTATCTTGTGGCGAATGACAGATGCTGTGAAAAATCTAATCATTACAAAACATTCTGGATTTCCGCTTTCGCAGGAATGACCACAATTAAACTCCCGCTGGATCCTGCACTTTTGAAGACGGGTGCGGGAATAACCTCGAGGGGCTATATTGTGCGCTTGTGCCAGGGGGCTTACGATTACAAATTGTTCGTGATGCGTCGTTCTTGTGCATCTTGTTTTTTGCGGTTGCCGACGGAGCCTGCACTTCGTGAAAACGGGTACGGGGATGACCACAACAAGCCAAGCGTTGCAGTTGTGCAAGAATTTATAATGACGAGAGGCGAATAGGATTAAACAGCCGATGGGGTGCCATCATCGCACCCCATCGCTACTCGCTGTGTTAAAAAGCCAAGATAGCAAGGCTACCCGTTTATGCAAAAAGTCTATGCTTTCTGCGGAGGCCTGACCATAAAGGAAAGAACCGCGCCAACAAGGCAGGCAACACCGCAAATCGTAAATGCAAGCGGAAAATTGCCTATGTCGCCAAGCATCCCTCCTAAAATGGGGCCAAAAATTCCGCCGAAACCGTAGGAAAGGAATATCCATGGATAGTTATTGCCAACATTCTTAGTCCCAAAAGTATCAGCGGTAAAGGCAGGGAATAGTGCAAAGTTACCACCAAAATTAAAACCGATAAGCGCCGCTCCGAGATAGAGAAGATATTCGTTACCCGCCATAAATGTAAAACAGAGAACGGTAATGCCCTGTATTGCATACATTATCGCCACCGAATTTTTTCTTCCTAACTTATCGCTAAGACTACCCCAACCTATCCTGCCGATACCATTTGCCAGGCTAAAAAATACTGCCATTGCCGTCCCGGCGATCGCTCCTGCTTCGATTTTATCTAAACCTGAAGCCTGTAAAGCCTCCATGGGGTACAAGCGCATCAGACCGATACTCATCAATCCCGCACTGGAACCAAAAAGTAAGGTAAGAAAAATCATGTAGAACTGCGGTGTTTTTAGCATCTGTTTGCTTTCAAAATTTACGGTGCCAACTGCAGCAACTCCCCCCGTGGCAACGGGTTCAGTCCAACCTGCAGGCTTCCATCCATCGGGAGGGAAGATCATAACAAATGAACCCAAAACGACCATTACCGCAAAGATTACACCATAAATGGAAAATGTTCCGGAAAGACCATAGAGTTTTATCAATGATAGCCATTCGCCAGCAAACTTTACCCATAAAAGTGCCCCAAAACCAAAACCAGCAACGGCAAGTCCGGTAATCAAGCCCTTCTTATCGGGAAACCAACGCATCCCGACGGCAATGGGAACAACATATCCCAAACCAAGCCCCGCGCCGCCGACAATACCGATAAAGAGAAGTATTAACCAAAAGTTCGTACCGGCGAAAAGCCCTGCAAGCAGATAACCACCACCAAAAAGAAGGCCGCTTAACATCGTCAGCTTTTTGGGACCTAATTTGTTTAATTGCTTTCCCGCCCAGAGCATAACGATGGCAAAAACTGCGAGACACACGCTGAATACAATCATCGTATCAACTTTTTTCCACCCCGCTTCAACTAACGGCGATGTGAAAACCGACCAGGCATAGAGGGCACCCAGAGCAAGCTGGACACCCACAGCACCCACAACAACCCATAACCTGTTTAGAACTTTACCTTGAGACATCAGTAACTCCTCCTTTTTTTAATATAGCAAGTGCATCAGGACAAAACCCACACCCCCGCAGGGTAAATTTATCACCAAACCTACCTATAGTTTGCGGCATTAGCAACAAAAGGCTTGATATTTTTTGCCTTTTCCGCAACATCCTTTACCAACTGCGCCGCCCCATCACTGCTGTCAAAGGGTTGGGAAATAACCGCGTTCATCGCTTTTGCCGTCTTTTTCGTACTCGCTACTCGCGCCCTAAAACCGCTCTTCACCAGCTCTTTTGATAACCTCACGGCGTTATTTTTCTTGGCGAAGGTGCCATAGACAACAACATACTCTTTTTTACCCGCTGGCTGAGCTTGTTTTGGCGCTTCCTTTGTGCTGGCAACATTTTTAACTTTACCTGCCGACTCGTTCTTGATTATCTCGAGCCCCTTTGCCATAGTGCTGGAGCTGATTTCTTCCTTTACCTCTGGCATTCCTGCCGTTGTCTTGGGATACTCTATAGCCGTTGGCACGCTTGGAGCGTTGGCTTCCTGATGTTTGTCGCTCATATCACCCATTCCAACCATGACACCCAACAAAAAAGAAAACAACATCAAAATAGCCGCACCGACAATGAAGCCTATCAATCCTTTTATACCAACGCTAAACTCTTCTTTTTCTTTGGTTATCATATTCCCTCCCCTAAAAAATGGTTTATAAGAAGATAATGGGAAATCACACTCTCTACATTCTCTGCGGTGCAGAGACACCGAGTATCGTCAAGCCATTCTTTATAACTGTTTTTATTGCCCCAACAAGAAACAGGCGTGACAAAGTAGTTTCTTCATCATCAGAAATGATTTTGTATTTGTTGTAATAGCTATGAAACATGCTTGCCAATTCATTAAGAAAAAATGCAAGGCGGTGCGGCTCCACTGATTGTGCGGAAGATCTCACAACATCGGGAAAACTTATCAATAACCGAATAATCGCAATCTCTTCCTCAAGGGTTAAAAACGATGGAATGCTTTCATGCCATTTAAGGTTGTCGATCTTTTTTTCTTCCGCCAAGCGTAAAACCGAACATGCTCTAGCATGGGCATACTGAACATAGTAAACGGGGTTATCACTGGATTGCCTCTTCGCGATTTCCAGATCAAAATCCAAGTGGCTATCCAAGCGACGCAAGAGAAAGTTATAACGCGCCGCGTCAGCACCAACTTCCTCAACAACCTCTCGTAAAGTTACAAATTCACCAGCTCGTGTTGACATTGCCACAGGGATACCATTTCTTAAAAGGGCAACAAGCTGTATCAAAACGATATCCAATTTTTTGACATCATGCCCCATCGCCTCAACACCCGCCCTCATCCTAGCGATATATCCATGATGATCAGCTCCCCAAATATCAATCACCCTGTCATAATTATCACTGAACTTCTGATGATGGTAAGCAATATCCGCGGCAAAATATGTCGGCGCACCTGTAGCCCTGACTATAACTCTGTCCTTCTCATCACCAAAAGCGCTAGTCCTAAACCAGAGTGTTCCATCTTGGGTGCGGTAAGCCGTCCCATTTTGTTCTAAAAAAGTTAAGGTTTCAGTAACTAGGCCTGTTTCGTATAGGGAACTCTCAGAAAAATAGCGGTCAAAATTTACTCCCAAAACCGCCAAATCATCGACAATGCCATTTAAGATAACGGTGGCGGCAAATGTACCACAAAGCGCAGTGGCTTCTTTTTCAGGTTTTTGTAGAATATCGGGATATTTTTCCAAAATTTCCTGTGCCACATCCAAGAGGTATTCCCCTTGGTAAGAGTTATCCGGAAGAGGAGACTTATCTCCTTTTAGCTCTCGACAGCGATAAAGAGTTGAAATTCCAAGATTGCTCATCTGATTGCCGGTGTCGTTTATGTAGTATTCCTTCACCACCTCATAACCGCAGGCGGATAAAAGTCTGGCAATAACATCGCCTACAACCGCCCCACGAGCATGCCCAATGTGCAAAGGCCCCGTTGGATTGGCGCTAACGAATTCGACTTGAACTTTTTTCCCCTTACCTAGGGCGCATTTTCCGTATGCATCGCCAGAAACGAAAATCTCCTGCAGACAAAACCCCCAGGCAACTTCATTGACAAAAAAATTGACAAATCCAGGACCGGCAACCTCAACCTTCTTGATGATCGTCCCGGTGGTAATTTTTTCTCTAAGCGAATCGGCGACCTGCCTTGGCGACATTCTAAGCTCTTTTGCCAGCACCAATGCGATATTCGTCGAATAGTCACCGTATTGCTTATCCTTTGTCTCGGAGATATCGACAAAACCTAAGTACTTTTCGGGGTTTGCCACAGTGCTCTTCAAAGATTCTTCCAAAGCATTTTTTATGCGTTGTTTCATAACTAACGACCTTCTTATTTCCCATAGCAACCGCAGAGAAGACAACGAGACAATAGTCGCCGTTTCCCCATACAACCGCCACGCATTTCTGTTTACTTAGGAATCAAATTTTTTCTTTGCCGTTTCTATTTGTTCATCCTTGATGGCCACATCACGAGTATAATCGGGGCAGATAACAGTGCCGTCAGGCCCTGTGGAAACAGTAAAACGCTTTTGACAACCTTGTCGCCATGCACATATCGCACAGTATCTTTTGTCGGTTATTGCCATAAAAAAACCTCCTCTTGTATATTTTTTTACATTCCTGCATGAATGTATCAACAGCTTGTTTACACCACTATTGACAGATCTTTATTCCATGAAAAGCGCCTCAAAAGGACAATCAGCCACACAGAATCCGCATGCTATGCACTTTTTTGTCTCCAGCGAGGGTATTCTTTTTTTATCCTTGCTGCTCTCATCCCCAGACAATCGCAGAGCACCGGTTGGACAAGCCGACACGCAAATCCCGCATGAAACACAGACCTCTGTAAAGCAGACGGGTTTTTGCCAAAGTGAGCGTTTCTGGTGGCGACAGGGTATGCCAAAATCATCGGAAATTGCTCCGTGGGGGCAAATCCTACCACAAACCCCACAACTGATGCATAGTTTATTATCAATATTGTGCTTTTCTTTTTTTAGTCCGCCGATTGCCGCTACCGGACAAAAGGCAACACATGCCGCACAGCCGTTACATCTACTCTCCACCCTAAATGCCATGTCAGTCCCCTATAATACCCTTATCTTTGAGCGAGTCATCCTCTGTTTCTGCCGACCTCTATGCTTTTTCCAACTCTTCACGATAATCTTCTAGATAACTCGCCAAGCCATGAAGTACGAGGCTATCCAGCGTTGGCTTTCCTGTGGCCGTATCCCAAGCAAACTCCCGCCAATAATCCGCCATCATTTTTCCCATATCCGCACCACGACCTTTATTGGCTCCCCCACCAAGAGGAGGAATGCCTTCAGCACGGCTATGTACACGAAGGCTAAGCGGTTCAATACCATGCTTAACATTGAACATTTGTTTGAGTGTTTGCAACCTGGCACCAATTTGCAAGTATTCCTTAGGACTATTATGCCAACCCGTCACCTCGTTTAACATCTTAAAAACAGGGACCCGATGAACGCCGATAAATGTTCCAAAGAGGCAAAGTCCAGCGCTATTTACCACATTCATAAAGCTGGAACACGCCGCAGCCATCTGCGCTTTTTCCCGAGAGGCGATATATTTTTGTCCCTTGCGATATAATGACAAGGGTGTAACCTTGGGTAAATCAGGAACAACTCGGTGTAGCTGAAACATTTCGTAATAAAGTTGCGCCCCAATTGTATGCTTCCCTGGAGCCGCCTCCACCGAGTAGTGGAGGTTGAATCCAGGGTCGTTGCGTCCATCGTGCATGGGAAGTTCCTGCTTTCCGGCGGTAATCGCATAGCTATTCGCCATCTCCCCAATTCTCTTGCTTGCCACAGCAACACCATCGGCAAGTAAATCGCCAAACCCTTCCCGCTTGATCATTTTTTGTATCAAAGCAACCACCGCTCCCGTATTGCCCCATTGCAACACCAACCCATCTGTTTGTTCCTTGGTCAATAATCCATTTTCAAAACATTCAATCGCAAAGGCAACCGTGGCTCCAGCAGATATGGTGTCCATCCCTGCACGGTTCAACATTTCATTGAGATAGAAAATGCTTTCCATATCTTTGTTCATGCACAAACCGCCCAGGGCCATAATCGATTCATATTCTGGCTTGTGGGTTTCTTGGAAATGATTCGGCATCGAACATATTCCCCCACAACCCAACGGGCAGGAGTTGCAGTGATACTTGAGCTTCTCTCGCTGAAGAATAACATCGGGGTCGTAAACTGAAGATTGCTTTAAGTCCAAATCCTCGTTGCTTCCCGCCCAGTTTTTTACTGGAGAATCGCCCATTTCAATCGACATTTGGTTCATTGAAGATGTGCCCCATCTTTTTAGCAACATCTTATAAACCATTCCGTCCATCGCCATTTGCAGGGGATTTAGGCGCATAAAAGACCCGAGTAACGCGGCGTACTTGCCTGAGAACAACGGCGGCTGGAAAGCAACATAACGATTAACACTACGAGAAATTTCTTTTATTCCTTCATGGTTATGAACAGCGATGCGATATGCACCCTCCAGAACTAAAGCTTTAAGCTTTTTTGAGCCCATAACGGCTCCTAAGCCAGAACGAGCGGCAATCCTGCCCCTATCATTGCAGATGCCCGAGATAAGAGAAGCGTTCTCTCCTGCGGTTCCGATAACCGCCACACCTGCCCGTGATGAATGTGTTGCCTTAAGCGCATCTTCCGCTTCTACTGCATCCTTCCCCCAATACTCGCTGGCATCGCGGAGTGCTATACTCCCGTTATTCGCAATGTGCAGATAAACGGGGTGCGAGCTTGTTCCGGTAAAGAATATAGCGTCATAACCACAACGCTTAATAGCAGGAGCAAAATCGCCTCCCGCATTGGCATCGCCCCATCCCCCTGTGAGCGGTGATTTTCCTACAACCATCCATCTGCCAGAAAAAACTGCCCCTGAACCTGTGAGTATCCCGCTGACAAAACCGAGAATATTTTCCGGCCCAAGCGGATCCGCATGGGGCGGAATACGCTCATAAAGAATCTTTGCGGCAAGTCCGATGCCAGAAAGATAGCGCTCATAAATCTCATCGGCAATAACCTCTTCATGATAAGAGCCGTTGCTCAAATTAACAAAGAGTACTTTACCAGCATAGCCACGCCTTCTCATACGCTGTTACCCTTTCTTTATTTGCTTAACATCAAGGGGGTTGCCTGCGAAAGAGGCGGTGGCAACCATAAGCAAATCTTCGTAATTAAGCTCTTCAGGATTCATAAAAATAGAGCCATCGTTTCGCGCTACCTTGGCAACCGTAGCTAAATCTTCCTCCCGAATCAGTTGTCGTCCATCACGGCCAAGAATATCTTTAAACCGAAGCGGATGCTTCCCTTCAGTGATCTTATTCAAGGATGAATTCATCTCACGGATAATGCTGACAACCCTTTCCCCGCGGAGCCTAAAAGGAGTTTTTTGGTACTCCTCAACACCTACCAGGGGCAAAAGCAATTGCCCTATCTCTTTGCTTTTTTTGTGCATGTTATATTCCAGCCCGTAGGGGAGCAACACCGCCATACAAACACCATGGGGAACACCACAAACGGCTCCAAAAGAATGACCAAGGGTATGCACCATCCCGACCATTGAATTAGCAAATGCAATCCCCGCCAAATTAGAAGCTATTGCCAGATTGAGCCGCCCCTCCTTGTCATGAGGATTTTCCATTATCTTTAGTAAATTTTGGGAGATCAGCTCCACGGCGAGGAGGGCATGGCTGTCAGAAATGGGGTTTTTTTGCAGGCAGTAGTATGCTTCCATTGCGTGGGTAAGCGCGTCCATCCCCGTTGCTGCGGTAACCGCTGGCGGCAGAGTTAGAGTCATTCGTGAGTCCAAAATAGCGATGTTCGGCTGCAAAAAAACACTGGTAAAAATACACTTTACCTTTTTCTCGTTGTCCTTTACCACTGCCACCAATGTTGCTTCCGACCCCGTTCCCGATGTTGTCGGCATGGCAATAAAAGGTTTTAATTGGCGCTTGATCCTGCCCGCACCTTTTAGATTGAATAAATCACTTTCATCCTCCGAGACGAGAGCATTGACACCCTTGGCGGTATCAATAACCGAGCCCCCACCAACAGCAATTATAGAATCGCAAGCATTTTTTTTGTACTCTCTAGCAATACGGTTAACAACCAGGATATCGGAGTCGGGTGGTATATCGTCGAACACCGTTACATCGCGCATCTCGCTTCTTAGTGAAGCCAAAACGATTGCCAAAAGGCCCGCACCAACAACCCCTTTATCCGTCAGTATAATCGGGTTGGCGACACCAAGCTCTTCTAGCAAAAGCGGAATGCGTTCCAAGCCATCATGCCCGGCAATAATTCTAGCGCCACAAAAAAACTCGTAATAAACAGGAAAATTCATCGCTATATCTATCCCTTCTTCCTCGGCTTAGCTGGACAAACGCACCATCAGCCGCGAACAATCCGCCTTGGCAGAACCTTCCAACATGATAGAAGCTATCATCTCCTCACCCTCGGAGTTGTTAATACTCAAATTGATACCTTCCACACCTGCCTCCTGAGCAATTTTATGATATGTGGCAAGCAACACTGCCTTAACCTCATCCACAGAATCAACATCCAAAATGGGCATAAGCATCCTTCCCATTTCCTCACCGCATCGCTCAAAGGCAAGCTCTAAGAGATGGGGAAGTAAGGCACAGGCACACTCCCCTGTTGATTTTTCTTTTTTCGCGGCAAGGGCTTGGGCCAACTGGTATCCCCAACCACCTCCGTTATTGGACAGGAGAAAGCCTGTAAGAGATAAAGAGTTTGCCAATGGTAATTTCCATTTTCCTGGTTTTCTTGCTTTATCCACCGCAGCGATTAACAAACCAAAAAGGCTGTTGGTGTAAGCACGAGAAAAAAAAGAATGCTTCTCGGTAAGATAGTCATCCAAAGCACAGATCATTACCAGAGCCGAACTCAATGCTACTTCAGGGGAAAAGACGCCGGAAAGGGCATACTTATCAACGATCACCATTTTGGGAATAAGCGATGGCGATTCATAGCGCTTATCACTAAAAATGGCATATTTTGAGCATTCATACCCATCAATTATAAGCCCTGAAAGGATCACCAGGGGGTTAAGCTGCGGAAGCGGAATTTTCTCATCGGCTAAAAATTGACGCAGGATTTCGGGGGAGGAAGAGGCGGCAATATTGGCAATTTTTGCCAGATGCACAACCTTACCGCCACCAACAGCGATAATGCCATCAAATCCTCTGCTGGTATAAATTTCATGAATATTCTTCACATCCGCTAGTGTGGGTTTTCCGGTTACATGGGAGAAGACACCAATCTCCATACCCGTCTCGCCAAAAGCACATACCAGATCACGAATAATGGTAGCGGTACCAGAAGGGGCTATCACCAGCGGTTTGCATGAATCTAACGACGAAAGCTCAACCGCAATATTATCCATCGCCCCCTCACCAGCGATAATTTTTACCGGGGCATAAAAATCCGAATGAACCAACATTGTCACATCTCCTCTTTTACGATCCAGATTTGGTGAAGCACCATGGTAAATAATAATTTCTGTACACTAACGATTAAGCACCTTCCCCTACTTTTTAGACAGCAAGATAAACCCACAGTGAAGTTTTAATATGCAATTTCGGAAATAGAGGAAGCTCCCCATCACTATCGCTCCCCTTGTAGGGGTATCATTTTTTGCCAGATGATTGCCCCCATGAACCCAAGGACCATTGCTCCAGAAAGCTTTACAATCTCAGATCTGAGCGGAAAAACTTTACCCCTCCTGTAATGGAAAAAGCGGAAAAACCGATCTCCGATGTTAATCCACAGGCGGCGGGTTGGATAAAGAATGCGTGCACAATCCCGCCAAGCAAAACTGAAATTACTGATATAGCCTTCGACGGTATTGAGAAAACCTAGTTGAGTTTTAATTCCAGAGTCCTTCGGCTGCCAGCAAGGGGGTGAAGTTATCGCAAGCTGAATGGATTCGTCGGCCACAAAATCCATCCGTTTGGAATCACCACTATAAGCCCCTGCACAACCAACATTGTGTTGATGGCTACCTTGGGGCGGATGTGTTATTGAATAACAAAGAAAATCATTACGGAACCTTATGGATGCGTCATTCCCTTGCATTTTATTTTTTGCGGTTGCCCGCGGAGATCGCACTCGTGAATACGGGTGCGGGAATGACGACAACAAGCCAAGCGGTGCATTTGTGCAAGAGTCTTCATTAACTGTTTTATGAACTGTCTTCATTTAATCAGCTTGCCCCTGCGAAAATCAACGGTAATGGTCTATCAAATTTTTGTTTTTACTGGCAAAACGATGCAGATGAAAGCTTATTCTGAACCTCTATACTCCCGCCACCGCACGAACATAAATAGCGATACGGCCCCATATCTTGTTGGCAATGTTCCAGTTGGGATAGCGCTTGAGGGCAAGTCGCGCCAAAACCTTGGGAAGCAAATAAACCTCCACTATTTCTAAAACACGAATCGCCGCGCAGGCATGTCCAATGTCGCCATCAATGATCAAGCGGTTGCGCGCTGCCGATATAGCGTTGCCCTCCTGCAAGGTAAAAAGGAGAAATGCCGCTGACATATTTTTAATGCGCATTCTGAGGGTTATTTCCTGATTATGCAGGTTCATCCCCAAAAACTTCACTTTCCCCTTTTTGTCCTTCCCAACAACCATTCCTGGCCCATCGGGAATAACCTCCAAGGAAAACGAAAATCCTTCGGGTAAATCGCTAAACTCTTTAGCTATCGCCTTATCAACCCTTGCACCCGCCTGGATTGCTCGACCAAAAAACCAAAGCATCGCGGCAACAAGAAGCTTCTTGAACGGCTTTTTCCCGCTTGGATATCCCCTGAAAGCAAATGAATTAGACATTAACGCCTCCCCTTTATCCCACCGCGTCGCGACCTAACAAAAAGACTCCCGGAATGCACCACATATTTTCCTGCCATCCATCACTTTACGCGTATCTGGCTGGTTTTTCGCCTTACACGCTGCAACTACTTTTCCCCAGGGTTTAACCTGCGCACCCTACCATCAGCGTTCTCACCATAAAGATAGCGTTCGTCAAGAATACGGCTTACCAAGCGCTTATCGCGCCATTCGGGAAAGTGAAAATTAAAGCAACGCCTCAAAAAATCTTCAATAATAAACAATGTTGCTCCCCACAGTATATCATCATCGGAGTTGTTGGGAATTGCAATCGCGGGGAAAGTACTCCTTCCGACACCATGGGAAATCTCCAAACGGACATAATTTTCCTCGTTGAAAAAAGCCGATAGGGGAAGCTCTACCAGCCTTTCCACCTCCTCGCTGAGCGCTACCTGCCATTCCCTGGTAACTTTACCAACTATTGGAACGATTTTTTTTGCAAAAATCTTTAAATCGTATGGTGGTAAAATTCCTTTTATAGAAACATCTGAAGGGCAAATGCCTATCTCTTCGCCAGCCTCTCGCAATGCTGTAGCGGTTAGGAGGCTCATTTCCCGATGACAGGAAATTCCTTTTCCTATATCAGCATCGTAAACAGGAACAAGACCTTGCCGTATTCTGCCAGCAAACGAGATATCAAGAGAAGGATCTATCGCCCCCCCAGGAAAAGAAATATCCCCTGGCTGAGGAACAAAGCGTGAGCGTTTGGTAAGAATAAACGATGGTTTCTCCCAATTATGCCCTAACAAGAACAGGATAGCAAAGCGCTTACGGTCGTTGGTGGCAGCATTGTCCAAAAAAGCAAGAGGAACATCGGCCAGTTTATTGATGATATCCTTTTCAGCAATCATTAGTGTTCACGCTTTTTTTAGGTAGGTAGTGAGAAAAGGCAAAATCGTGTCGTTGTAAACCAAGGTTTAAAACCTTCATCCCCTGCAAAACTATCCCTTCATGTCTTAGCAACCTCATTTTTAGTGCAACACCACCGCCATAGCACCCAACTTTGCCGGAGGCAGGGATAACACGGTGGCAGGGTATCAATAGTGGAAAGGGATTACGCGCCAGAGCATTTCCCACAGCTCTTGCTGCCAAAGGACTTCCCACAGCCATTGCCAATGAACCGTATGAACAGACCCTGCCATAGGGAATATCGGCGCAAGCTCTTAAAACTCTTTGCTGAAAAACGGAAAAGAGATCCAATGACAAAAATCTCAAATCAAAATTGCTTTTGCGGTGGTCAAAATAGCCGTTGAGAAAGGAATAAACTTCATCGATTTTATCTTCATTAGCTAACTCCATCCCAGAAGCACTACTAACTACAACCTTCAGAATTTTTCCTTGCTGAACACTTTTTCCGCTTTTTTCTTTAAACGCTTCTACAAGCTCGCTCTCATAGATAACCTCCACCGTAATTCCTAACGCAGTAAAAACCATGCGAGATGCGTTCATAAATGCTCCCAAAGAATTTTTGAGCCAATGATGATTAAAAATAATCCGCCCACAGCAGAGGCGCGTTTACCAATAAATATCCCGATTTTATCCCCCAAAAAAACTCCACAACAGAGCATAAAAACAGCGATAACGCCTATTATTAGAGATGCCAACATTATTGGTGCATCTACTAAACCAAAAGAAATACCCACGGCAAAAGCATCAAGGCTGGTTGCAATAGAAACAATGATTAGCGCAAGACCACTTGCCATATAGTTTTCGCTTTTCGCTATATCGCTTCTGGAGGAGTCGTAAATCATCTTAACGCCAAGAGCCATCAACAGAAAAAAAGCCACCCAGTGGTCATAACGGGAAAGAGCCTCGTTGATGTTTTTACCCAGAGAATAACCGCATAGCGACATAAGTATATGAGCAATTCCCACCCCAAGCGAAAGCTTGGCCAGCGCCCAGCGGTCGTGCAATAATTCAGCAACTCCGGCAGAAACACCCACAGAAAAGGTATCCAACCCCAGAGCAAAGCCAATTCCCACAATGTAAACTAAATCCATTCCCTTCCACCAACCAGAGTAAAGAAACAACGAAGGCCTATCATAAAAAGGGAGATGAAACGGTGTTCATCTCCCAATGCTTGAAGCCCGCTATTTCAGATGATGCTCGCAAGCATCATTATAGACTGTTGAAGCGCTCTTTAGGAAATCCGCAAATAGGGCATTCCTCCGGCAGAACTCCGTCGGAAACAAATCCACAAAAGCCACAAATCCAATAGGTAGTCTCACGCTCCTCCATCATATGAGAAAGAGCTTGCTTGTACAAATTGGCATGCGTTTCTTCAACATCGCGACTCTGGCTAAAATGGAGCACCGCCGCTTTATCCCCTACTGCTTCGGCAATCTTGACGAAATCGTTGTAAGCAGGCCCCGCAACATCTTTTTCCGCCTCAAAAGCACGGGATAGATTATCCTCCGTATTGCCAACTTCGGCAAGCAAATTCAAGGCTCGGGAGGCATGAACCATCTCGGAACGGGCGATAGCTTCAAAAAGTTTCGCCATCTGCGGATATCCATCGGTAATTGCCTTATCCGCATATACCTTCAACTTCACGGAAGCTTTTGCTTCTTCGGAATAAGCCTTGTGCAACGCATCCTTCACATTCATAATTTTCCACCTCCTCCAACAGTGTAACTTGATGACATACTTTCAGCCAACCACTACTCGCAGAACAACACTAAGCAGGTTGAAAGCTATCTTTGTCCGCACCACAAATCGGGCATATCCAGTTTTCTGGAAGATCCTCAAAGGCTGTTCCAGGGGCAATCCCTCCCTTGGCATCACCCTTTTTGGGGTCATAGGTGTAACCACAGACATCACAGACATACTTCTTCATCACACTTCTCCTTTTATTTTAATTTTTGGGCAATTTTTTTACCTGTCAGCACGCAAGCTTCTAATATATCTTCGGCAGGCTTATGCTTTGCAGTAATTGGATCATCCAGAACAGCCACCTTCATTTCTACGAGCATTTGCTGAATATTTTGCGGCGCTTCACCACTCCAGCCGTAAGAACCAAATGCTTGACCAATCTTGTTGAGCGGGCGCAACCCCTTCAAATATGTCATGACATCCGCAATGCGCGGGAGAACATTGTTGTTCAGGGTTGCTGAACCAACAACCAAAGCCCCCGCCCCAAGCAATTCATAGGCAACCTCACTACGGTGAACCGCATCAAGACGCAACAACCTTGCTTCACATCCCGAAGTGTCAGAAATTCCCAAAGCGATATGCCTCGCCATTGTCTCGGTACTTCCCCACATGGTGTCATAGACGATAACCGCCTTCGGATGCACATTCTGGCTAGCCCAGTAACGATATTTTTCCAGTACCATGTTTAAGTTTTTGCGCCATATTGGACCATGATCAGGAGCAATGACATGAGCCACCAGCCCCATCTTTGTTACCCTGTCCAACAGCTTGAGAACTAATGGGGAGTAAGGAAGAAGAATGTTGGCATAGTATGTTGCCGCTTCATACTCCAAGATGGCAGGTTCAATTTCATCCGCAAAAAGAAATGAACTCGCAAGATGCATTCCAAAAGCATCCTGAGAAAAAAGCACCTTCTCACACGGAAGGTATGAAAACATGCTATCCGGCCAGTGTAGCATTTTGGTTTCGATAAAAACTAACTCCTTATTTCCCAATGAAAGGGTTTCACCATCGGCAACCGCTGTAAGGGGATATTCCAACGATAAGAGGTCGGACAATGTCGCCACTCCCATTTTAGATGCAAAGACCTTTTCAGGATTAACGCGCCTTATCGTCTCTTTCAACGCGCCTGTGTGGTCTATCTCCGAATGATTGGAGATAATGTAATCAATCTTATCAGGGGCTACCACGGAAGAAATGCGGGCAAACATCTCCTCAATGAAAGGTGCCTTAACTGTGTCTATAAGGGTAATTTTATCGGCAATAATAAGATAAGCATTGTACGACGAACCCCTTTTGGTGAGATAACCGTGGAAATCGCGGATATTCCAATCAACAGCGCCTACCCAATACACGCTATCGCTAATTTTTAGCGCCTGATAACCTGACATATTTAACCTCCTATTTTTTTCTGTTGTTTGACAATGATGGCATATTTTTTGTCAAGCTGTACCGCGAATTATCTGATTCGCTAGTGGAGCTACTTTTTTCTAGCCCCAATTGTGTAGCAATACCTTCCATGAGATCGTAACGGGTTAAATCAATTCCCACCGGGGTTACAACCACCATTTTTTTTGCGAGCATTTGTGCGTCGCTATAACCTGTCGTATCCCCACCTCTGGCGGAAGAATCTAACCAGAAATATAGATCACCACGAGGTGTTGTCCGTCTTTCAAATCTCTCAAAAAACTTTTCATTTCCCTGCGGCGCGAGAAACACCCCTTCAATTTCTTCCTCCGGAAGCGCTGGAACATTTACATTCAATGAGCAGGTGGCAAAGGGCAAGGAAGCGAAGGAGACGGCAATTTGCGTGGCAATTTTTGCCGCATATGAATAGTCCGCATCATGTTCCCTACTGTCAAGCGATACCGCGATTGCACGAACTCCCAAAATAACACTTTCGCTGGCTGCGGATACAGTTCCCGAATAAAGTAGGTTTACTCCCACATTCGCTCCACGATTTATCCCCGAGATCACTATATCAACCTGACCGTCAATAAGCTCGCACAAGCCTAACTTAACACAATCCGCGGGAGTGCCGCTTACGGAATACCCCCACAACTTTCCGGCATCTTTAACCTCTTTGACAAATAAAGGCTTGTGGAGGGTTATCGCATGTCCCACAGCACTTTTTTCGCTATCAGGGGCAACGACTATACATTCACCAACACGCTCCAGAGCCTTTCTTAGCTCGGTAATTCCGGGACTAAAAATCCCGTCGTCGTTGGTGAGTAGGATTCTCACGGCACCCTCCTATATTCCCTAAATAGTACATAGGCACCTAAAATTAGGAAGATGATATCGCGACAAATTGTTAACCAAGTAACAGGATTGGAACCAACTTCGGTAGAAAAGCAACCACAATCAATGTCAATTCCCCTCGCTACGCTGGTCGTGATCGCTGCAAGAAAAACTGCAAAAAGTAATGTCGCCAGGATTGCGGAACCTCGCCGCCAAAATGGCAACGGTAAAATAATTCCTAGTAAAACCTCCACACAAGGAAGCACAATGGCAACGATATTTAATAACCAAAAAGGGACAATAGCATAACCGCCAATAATATTTGCAAATGCTTGTGGATCGTTGATCTTTATTGCCCCGGCATAGATAAAAACAATGCCTAAAAAAATCCTAATAAACAGGACGCCTCGTGGTGAAAACAGGGCCTTTAACAGTTTTGCTTTTTTCATTTCTGTTCTTTACTCTTTTCCAACGGTAATCCCGCCTTTTCCCACAGTGTCCAGCCGTTATGCAAAACGCAGACATTGGGCACCCCACTGGAGGAAAGAGCTTGTGCCACTTCCGTTCCTAAACGACATCCTTCACCGTCACAATATGCTATTACCCTCTTGCCCTCCCCTGCGCCTTTTTTTAATTCTTCCAAATGTGGCTCAAGGTTGTCGTGGGGTTGAATGTTAATGGCCTGCGGTAAATGGCCCATAGCTGCATAGCTCCAGCTATCACGAGCATCGATGAAGATAGCTCTTCCTTCGCGATACATTTTTTCCGCTTCGGCAATGCTTATTTCCATATCGGACAAGGTAGGCGCAATGATTGGCATCTTGTCCGTTCTGACACTGTTAAACATTAATCCCAAAGTAGAGCCGATGACCACAACCAGCAGCGCTTGTCTGATACCGCTAATTAAAAAATCCCGCATACCATTCCCACGCCTTTCTCTTTTGTGCCGAAAGCTATCTTTCTGTTCTGGCATCATGCCATTGACGACAAGACTTTTGCCAATATTTTTTTGTCTGGTTTGCAAGTATTGGAGAATCAATCAAAACCGAAAGCTCGTTGTTGTGTTTAAGCCCCGAGGGGGTAATGTTATGAGAACCGATAAATACATAGCGCCCATCAATAATCACTAACTTACTGTGCGTTGTTTTGTTAGGAGAATCAAAGCAGACCTTGATCCCCGCCTTTCCCAACTTAAGTGCCGTTTCGCGGTTGTAAGAGTTAAGCGAATCCTGCTGGTCGGAGCGTTCCAATAACACCTCCACCCGCACACCGCGTTGAGATGCAAGGATCAGCTCTTGCATGACTTTATAAGGTAAACCCGTTTGCGGTGATGTCTTGAAAATATAGGCAGCGACAAAAATTTCTGATTTCGCTCCCCGAATGTGTTTTAGGAGATCTTTATAGTAGTCATGATTGGCGAGCAAGCTGACCCTGCTTAGGGATTCTATACCATCGGATTCTTTGGCAACAACATCCCCACTAAAAATTAGCGCTATAACTATAAACACGATAAAAATGCGAACACTCGGCATACTAATTCTTCTCTGTTTCAACTGATTATAGAATAGCTACTCTTTTCCAGGAGAGCAATCTGCGCGCTCCAAGATGGCGGATGTATGCTCCCCTAGCGCAGGAGCCTTCATTCCTTTGACCATTCCCATATTGGAAAATTTCACAGGGAAATCGGCATTGACGGGAAGCAATTGAGAATCGTCAACATCCCATACCCCTCTGCATTTTACCTGCTCGTCGCCCAACATTTCCGATAATGTGTTAAGCGGAGCATAACAGGTGTCTGTCTGGTCCAACACGCCCACCCATTCGGCAAGCGTTTTTTTCTTTGTTATCTCATTTATCACAGCAATCATTTCTCTTTGCCGTTCCGTCGGCGCAAAAAGATCTCTTATAAAATCTTCTTTTCCAATAGCCTTACAGAAATTCACCCAATACTTCGGTTCAATGCAACCAATGGAAAAATATCTACCATCCCTGGTCTCATAAACATTGTAACATGCAGAGCCACCACCAAGAAATGATTCTCCTCTTTGCGGTTCCTTTTTCCCCGCGATCACTGGCGCAACGGTCATTAGCGCAAAAGGGCTAACGCAATCCAAAAGGCCAACATCAATATATGTTCCCTCTCCCGTTTTTCGCGCCTGTAGCAAAGCGGCAAAGATGGCTATCGCCGCTTGTAAAGCAGCACCAACTCCAACCATCTGCACGGAGGGAGTAATCGGTGGAGTATTATTGTTACCCAATAATTCCAATATCCCCGCAATGCTTAGGATGTTCAAATCATGCGCAGGCTCGTCGCGGCGGGGGCCATTCTGGCCGAATGCGGTCAGCGAACAATAGATAATTTTAGGGTTATCCTGGCAAATATCTTCATACCCAAGTCCCTTTTGGGCAAGGACACCAGGACGAAAATTTTCCACCACGATGTCAACGGACAGCATCAATCGCTTTATTGCGACGGCATCTTCTTCTGTCTTAATGTCTAAAGTTATACTTTTTTTCCCTTGGTTGATTGTCTGAAAAAAAACTCCAACACCATCAACCTTCGGTCCGTAGTGGCGAAAATTATCACCACCAAGCGGATTTTCAACCTTGATAACCTCCGCGCCAAATCGTGCCAAAATTTTTGTACACAGAGACCCAGGAAGGAATTGTGCCATATCCAAAACCCGGACACCGGCTAAAGGAAGTTTAGGATCCATGACCCACCTCATCGTTAATATCGCTAACAAACGCTTACACGGGGAAGGTACTACATAACAAAATGCTAATCAAACTTGTTTTGAGAAAAAGAATGTGTCAGCATCGATCCGACCAACGGAAAGGAGAAAAACAATGATAAAAGTAGTGGCAATTAACGGTAGTGCGCGCAAGGATGGCAACACGGCAATCCTTATTAAACATGCATTAGCAGCGCTACAAGAACAAGGCATTGCAACTGAAATGTTACAAATGGCGGGCAAAACGCTTGCAGGTTGCCGTGCTTGTGGCTGGTGTGCCAAGAATAAAAATAACCGCTGCGTCATTGATGATGATGATTTGAACATGTACTTGGAGCGAATAATCACAGCCGATGGCATTATTCTAGGATCGCCAACATATTTTGCCGATGTTAGCTCACAAATGAAAGCGCTTATCGATCGCATCGGCTATGTTGCTCGCAATAACGGACATTCCTTGCGCTACAAAGTAGGTGCTGCAGTTATTGCAGTGCGGCGCGGTGGAGCAATTCATGCTTTTGACACGATCAATCACTTTTTCCAGATCAGCCACATGTTCATTCCGGGAACAGACTACTGGAATGTTGGCATTGGGCGTTCAATTGGTGAGGTCGAAAACGACGCGGAGGGAATGGGGACAATGAAAAATCTAGGCATCAACATGGGGTACCTGCTCAGAAAACTCAAGCAATAATAAAACACTTACGGAAAATAAAAAGAGGAGAGGAAATCTCTCTAATCGGTTCCCTCTCCTCGTAAAAATGACAAAAAATTAAGCACCAATAACCTTCAACAACGGATTCGCGTAGAGTGCGATAAGCGCGATAACCAACGCATAGATAGCGAGGGATTCGATCATCGCAAGACCAACCATCAAAACAACCATGACTTTCCCTGAAGCCTCGGGATTACGACCTATTGAATTCGTCGCACCACTCACACCGTTTCCCATGCCAATACCAGTGCCGAGCGCCGCAAGACCAACAGCCAAACCCGCCGTAAAAATGGAAACACAAACAACCGCCGCCTTGGTGTAATCAACCGCCGCCGCTTCCGCCGCCAGCGCTGTCCCGACAAGCGCAAGAACAAATAAAAAACCTAACACCGAACTTACTGAAAACTTTTTCATCTACCACCTCCTGTTTTTTGTTCCCTCGGAAAAGTATCAACCTCCCCGCGAGGGTTGGCGGCACCTATTCTGCTGAAGCTAATTTTGTCAAGCGTGAGAAATGTAGCGAAGCATAAGCCGACCCCGCAGAGAAATGCCCTTTCCCCACCGTTTCCTCGCAATGATTTCCAGCAACACTCGTAAGGGATGGGTAGTAAAAGACTCTTGCACAACTGCAACACTTGCCTTGTTGTGGTCATTCCCGCGAAAGCGGAAATCCAGAGGTGTTTGAAATGTTTCAGTTATTTTCTTTAATCGAGGGGCCTTTTCTTCTGTTGGTGTTTGATGCACGAGTTGCGCAAGGGTCTTAGTAATTGTGTTAAACCGAAAAATACAGAAACGAACGGGGCACTTGCTCCCCCATCTTGGTAGTTTGGAGCGGGCGATGGGGATCGAACCCACGACATCCAGCTTGGGAAGCTGGCATTCTACCGCTGAATTACGCCCGCATTGTTGTTGAGAGACTTATTTAGGCACACTTTTTTGTCAAGGTGTTTTTAGTTGGTGCAAACTAACAATCACCGCAAAACTACCTTTTTACCGGAGAAGAAAAAACTCCTTCTAACCACGCACAGTAAAGCATGAAATTTAGACAATATACTATTGCGGGTAAGGATGATTCCGCAGGAAAGAGATACAAAGCAACTCCACACGCAATAAACCCATCCTTCAAGGTTCCCATAATCACAGTATTAGTACTTTCTGTTATCTGAAAAAAAGAACATACTTTGAGGAGCAACTTACCTAAGATAAATGTGGAAATAACTGTGGTAACAATAATTGGCAAGAGAACCATTGGAAATTGAAGAAAAACATCAGTATTAACCGAAACCGCAAGAAATAGCGTTATCGCAAAACACAAATTTAGTCCTGCATCCTTGTTTGCCAGTATTAATTTCCGTAATTTTTCCCTTTCAAACACAATTCTGGAAAAACTTAGCGGTAGCAAGGTAACGGCTA
Organism: Deltaproteobacteria bacterium; assembly: GCA_021737325.1. Lineage (GTDB taxonomy): Bacteria > Desulfobacterota > Syntrophia > Syntrophales > JAIPED01 > JAIPED01. The sequence continues at coordinate 21,004 of JAIPED010000009.1, read as the reverse complement.
CTCCCAATAAAATAATCTTCTTGGTATCAAGCAAAGCGTCATCAACAAGAACACCAAACATGAAAGGAATGATGATTACTCCCGCCAAATATGCCCCGATAATTTTTGTAATGGGAATTTTTTCACGGAAAAACTCAAGGATCTCCGGAAAAATCGGAGGCACCACCGCGAGAACGATAAAACCAACCCAGATGGTACCATATGAGAACATTAGCGTTGCGCTGGTCCAGATCAATACATTTCCTAAAAGAACATAAGAGAGTAAAACCCCTACAAGTGCGGAAGTCCAAAACGACCTCGGTTGCAAATTCTTTTTTAGCTCTAGCGAGCTTAAATAAAAAATAACTATCACGCTAAGAACCACAAGCGCTACAAATCCAGCAACCTCTTGAGGAATTTTAGGGGCACAAATACCAGCAAACAACGCCAGTGATAGCAGGACATTTCTCCATGATAGGAGTGCCGCCAACATCAAACACACCCCTTCAAGATTTTTGACATTTTTTTTTGCATCAGGAACTCCATTCAAACAGAAATTGAAATCATTATGGGGAAAACTACAACAATAATTGCGCTACCGTCATTCTGTGGAGCTATTTGTGGTTGCTTCTACAGAGGAAGCACAAGGCTTATCATTTTTTGCTTCTTGCTTGGCAGTATCAGGAGCCGTTTTACCACTGTAATCAGTTGAATACCAGCCACCACCTTTGAGATGAAAAGCCGCAGGAGAAACCAATTTTACCACCTTGCCGCCACAAAATTTACACCGCTTTTCTGCAGGATCGTTCCACTTTTGAAAAACTTCGTACTGCATCCCGCATTTGGAACACTTATACTCGTAGATTGGCAATTCTATCACCCCCGGTTATTCTTCAATTAGTGTTGCGCAAGGTAAGCATTTACAGTCATCCTGTCAAGGACACTTAAAATGTCCGTAGTGTTATACTCTCTTCTTATCGATTAGGGCCGTTACGCCCATCCCTTCCCCCCTTCGCGGGTAAAAATCTTGCTTCTTCGCCAAAATTGACATCGCTTTTGCTTTACAGTAGGTTCGCGCCAACGAAAAGTAGGAGTAATCTATGGACTACAAAGACACATTAAACCTTCCCCAAACCAACTTTCCCATGAGAGCCAACCTGACCCAAAAGGAACCAGAGTTGCTCCAGCAATGGAAAGCGATGGGAATATATCAGTTGATTCGTGAGGCGGCCAAGGGAAGGACTAAGTATATTCTTCATGATGGCCCGCCATATGCTAACGGCAACATCCATCTTGGCACCGCACTAAATAAAATCCTCAAAGATATCGTTCTCAAATCAAAGAGCATGGCGGGCTTCGATTGCCTGTATGTACCAGGCTGGGATTGTCACGGGCTTCCGATTGAGCATCAGGTTGATAAAGAATTGCGCGAACGCCGCTTTGAGCTCTCACAAGTGGAGAAGCGCCGTCACTGCCGTGAATATGCGGAGAAGTTCATTAACCTACAGCGTGAAGAGTTTAAAAGACTGGGAGTTTTTGGAGATTGGGAAAATCCATACATCACTATGTCACACGAATACGAAGCGCTCACGGTAAATGAATTGAAGAAGATTTTTTTGGGAGGATATGTCTATAAGGGAAAAAAGCCGGTTTACTGGTGCGCCTCTTGCCGAACGGCACTTGCTGAAGCAGAGGTGGAATATAACGAACACCAAACTCCAGCTATCTATGTAAAATTCAGGGCTAATAGTGATATCTCCGGCATTTTACCCAACATCTCCAAGAAGAAAGTATCCATCGTTATCTGGACAACAACACCCTGGACGATCCCCGCGAACCTCGCCATCGCCTTAAATCCTGATTTTCTTTATTCCGCGGTGGATGTTGGAGAGGAGATTTTGATAGTAGCAAGTGAGTTGGTTGAACGCTCAATGAAGGCTTTTTCCATAACCGATTTTGAGGTTGTTGAGTCCTTTAATGGCTCGATTATGGAAGGGGTAACTTGCAAACATCCTCTCTACAATAAGCAAAGTCTCGTTATTTTGGCACCGTTCGTTACCACAGAAGCTGGCACGGGTTGCGTTCATATCGCTCCCGGTCATGGGCAAGAAGATTACGAAATCGGAATGCAATACGGTTTGGAAAACTATGCTCCTGTTGATGATCAGGGAAAATTCACTAAAGATGTTGAATTTTTTGCTGGAGAATTTGTCTTTGCGGCAAATGATTCTGTCATTGAGAAGCTAAAAGAATTTGGCGCGTTGCTTGCGGTTAACACCTTTGAGCACAGCTATCCACATTGTTGGCGGTGCAAAGAGCCAATCGTTTTTCGCTCAACCGAGCAGTGGTTTATATCCTTGAGTAAAAACAACCTGCGGCAGGCGGCTCTTACGGAAATTGATAGGGTAAATTGGATTCCCTCATGGGGGCGGGAACGAATATATTCCATGGTCGAAAATCGCCCCGATTGGTGCATCTCACGCCAAAGACTATGGGGAGTACCTATTGCCATATTCTATTGCGAGGATTGTCAGAGCGAATACATTAACGAAGCCGCTTTTGATAAGGTGGTTGCCTTGATGAAAAAGCATGGTGCTGATGTTTGGTTTGAGAGAGATGCCAAGGAATTGCTTCCCGAAGGGGCAAAATGCGATAATTGTGGAGGGAAACAATTTCGCAAAGAGACCAATATCCTTGATGTTTGGTTCGATTCAGGGGTTTCTCATGCAGCAGTTTTAGAAACCAGAGAAGATCATTACTGGCCTGCTGATATGTATCTGGAAGGAAGTGATCAACATCGAGGCTGGTTCCATTCCTCCCTATTAGCCTCCATCGCTAGTAAAGGAGCAGCACCCTATCGCAGTGTTTTGACCCATGGATTTGTAGTTGATGGTGAGGGGAAGAAGATGTCCAAATCGGTAGGAAACACCATTGAACCGCAAGAAATCATCGCTAAACACGGGGCAGAGATACTTCGTCTTTGGGTTGCCGCTGAAGATTATACATCGGATATCAGAATTTCCCCCGAAATTCTTGAGAGATTGGTGGAGGCATACCGCCGCATCCGTAACACTGCCCGTTATATTTTGGGGAACATCGGCGACTTTGATCGCGAAAAGGATGTGATCGCGTATGAAGATATGCACGAATTCGATCGCTGGATACTCCATCGTCTGCAAACTCTCATTGCACGAGTGAGGAAAGCTTACGAAGAGTACCAGTTTCATTCCGTATACTATTCTGTTTATAATTTTTGCACCGTGGATTTATCGGCGCTTTATCTGGATGTTCTCAAAGATAGGCTTTATACTTCGTCCAAAAACTCCGTGGCCAGGCGTTCCGCTCAAAGTGCCCTGGCGCTGATATTGGAATCGCTAACCAAACTCATAGCACCGATACTTTCTTTTAGTGCCGAGGAAATCTGGCTGGCACTACCCAATTATCCACAAAAATCGACATCGGTACATCTTTGCCTTTTTCCCGATGTTGACGAAAAATTCGTGGATGATGAGTTAGCGGAAAAATGGCAACTGTTCATCAACATAAAGAGCGAAGTAACAAAGGCAACAGAAATAGCACGCAAGCAAAAAATCATCGGACATTCTTTAGATGCGCGGGTAGAAATCTATCTCCCAACTAAAATGTATCAGTTAGCTACTACTGCGCGGGAGGATATTGAATCACTGTTGATAATCTCTCGGCTGGATATTTTTGCTATTGATGCGGTGCAAGGGAGGGAAAAACAGTTTGTAAGCCAAGAAATTGATGGACTGATAGTTAATGTTTATAATGCTAAAGGCGATAAGTGCCAGCGTTGTTGGCGCTACTGCGAAAGTGTTGGCAATGGTAATGATCCCCTTATTTGTCATCGCTGTGCAGACAATATTGCGTGAGGAAATCGGTGAAAAAATACATAATTTTTACAACTATTGCTGTCTGCGTTATTTTTTTCGACCAGTATTCCAAGTTTCTGTTGCTAACGAAGATGCTCCCTTATGAATCCATCCCCGTCATTGATGGCTTTTTCAACATCGTTTCGATAAGAAATCCTGGCGCTGCTTTTGGCATCTTTGCCTCATTCCCACTATCTTGGAGAATGCCTCTCTTCATCGGAGTTGCAATTTTGGCTACGGCATTTATCATTTATTCTCTGTTAGAGATGGGTGATGAAGACAAACGCACCCCCGTAGCGCTCTCCCTCATCTTTGCGGGGATGGTGGGAAACACCACTGACCGTTTACGCTTTGGCGAAGTTATCGATTTTATCGACTGCTACATTGGCTCTTGGCACTGGCCCGCATTTAACATTGCCGACAGCGCTCTCTCACTCGGGGCTTTTTTGCTGTTGTTCATCATATTAAAAAGCAATCGGCGAGATGGAGAAAAAGAACGCGTAAAAGCTTAACCCTGCCAGCATTAGCAGGCGAGGACCAACACCACTCCCGACACAACTGCTGGGGAAAATACACACTCCTTACCTACCGCTATCCTTAGATTCAGGGGTATCAGTTTTAAGATGCCCTCCACCGGTGCCACCGCTTTTGCTCTCTCTTGAACTTGAATCTGGGAGGATTGATAGGCCCTCTAGCGTTAAGGCAACGCTTGACGCTATGTAGGGATGCGCTTCCAAAAATTCATTAACACGCTCTAAAAATCCTTTTTCCCTTGATATCTGTCCACTCAACCGTTCTCGCAGGAGCGGATGTTGTGTCTCATAACCAACCAATGATACTTTTCCCTGTTCATCTAGGGTGGGATAGGGAGATGGATAGTTGATGCAATTTTTGTTCTCCTGGCAGGAAGCTTCATGTGTTTTGTTTGCCATGACTGCCTTCCCCATAAACGCATCAAACAGTAAAACACAGAAGCAAATGAACAGTATTCGTGTCATAATCGGCAGACGGAAACACCACGAAGAATTGATGCAACACCCCTTTTTAATCTTTGCTGGAGATTCCCCCACCGCTTTATCCCCTTTTTATACAAAAAATATAGCTGTGGCCAGTGGCCGCGAGAGGAAAATGGAGTATTATTTTCCCAGCTCTGCAGATCTCAGCGTTGCCGCCTGAACCGCCGCTATCACTGAAGAACGAAGATTGCCTTTTTCTAATTCTAACAATCCTCTAGCGGTTGTCCCCCCTGGAGAGGTTACCATATCTTTGAGCTCACCAGGATGCCTTCCCGTTTCTATAAGCAGTTTCGCCGCACCCAAAACTGTTTGGGATGCCATATGCAAAGCCGTTTCCCTGGGTATGCCCATAAGCACACCACCATCGGCAAGCGCCTCAATCATCACAAAGATATAGGCAGGACCACTGCCGCTTAGCCCGGTAACAGCGTCCATTAGTTTCTCTTCGATAATCACCGTCTTGCCCACTGCGGCAAATATGGTCTTCGCGAAATTAAGCTCTTCTTCCCCCACCAATGAGCCCTTCGCCAAGGCGGTCATACCTTCGCCAACCATAGCAGGAGTGTTAGGCATAGCCCTGATAACCCTGGCCCCTGGCGAAAGGTGGGATTCAAGAAAGTCAATTGTTATCCCCGCCGCGATAGAAATAATAATTTTCCCCTCGGAAAAAGGTGAAATTTCGTTGAGTACATTTTGCATTGCTTGTGGTTTAACAGCAAGAATTACCGCGTTACAGGCGGCGACAAGGGAGGCGTTATTCTCCCTGATTGACACACCCTGATAGAGTAGAGCAGCCTCACGATTTTCTGCGATAATATCGGAAACAAGAACATGCCCCTCTGTAAATAACCCTTCTGTCCCCGATAAGAGGGCTCTCCCCATTTTACCGCACCCTATTAGCCCCAGAGTTTTTACCATAATTAACCTCGCTTTTTGCTTTCATCAAAAACTGCTAGCAATTCCTGAGTGGCATCACTAAGCAACGCTTCCACCTTAGCATCCAGCTTTTCAAAAAACATCATCAGGGCTTCCCCCTCCTTGGTTAGCTCGGTTCCAATACGCTTATTTTCCGAGGAAACTAACTGAATGCCTAACCTTTCCTGCGAAGCCTTCAACCTTCCCCAAGCGGCGCGATAAGACATATCCATGCCAGCTTCTTTTTTTAGCGCGGCATTGATGCTGTGGTGCTTAAGAATTGCCTTGAAAAGAGCTCCCCTTCCCGAACCAAAAAAAACCTTGCCGTCCTTTTCCAGCCATATCTTGTGTTTTATTTCCATTTTCGACTCCTCACCTTCAAAAAACTCGGACAGAGAAAAACCACGAACACCACCGCATAGCAAAGCGATACCACGCAAATCTTTTGATATGCGCTTTGCTGTTCAACGAAAGACCACCCCTCCCTAAACCGGTAATGGCACTACGGTAACACCATTTAAGACCCTTGCACAACGGTTTTGTTATTGAAGACTCTTGCACAACTGTACCTCTTTGCTTCCGACCGTCATTCCCGCGAAAGCGGGAATCCAGATGTGCTTGAAATATTTTGATTATTTTAACCAGCAGACAAGCTCCTTCTTTCGTTACTGCTTGGAGGAATAGGTTGTGCGGTGGTCTTATTGTTTATGCTCTTCGCAAAAGCCAAAACACAAGATGCCAAAAGGACTACACCATTACCCCAAATGGAAGTTGTGCAAGTGTCTTTATGCTTGCGTACTACTTGCTGAAAAAAGGACTAAAAGTAAATGGATGGTATCAGAGAAAAGGATCAAAAACATTTTCAAATTCTTCCGCCCGACCTGTAGATTGCGATATCTGAAGAGGTATTGATCCTTCTCTTTTAAAAATTGCTGGGGCAGTGGCCGTGTTAGTATTTAAATGGAGCAACGAGCAATTTACTATTCAGAAAACCAACCCGCCGTTTTTTTGCAAACCCCGACCAGCATTAGCATCACTGGCACTTCAATCAACACCCCCACCACTGTTGCCAGAGCTGCTCCAGATGACAGGCCAAACAACATGACTGCCGTCGCGATGGCCACTTCAAAGTGGTTGGAAGCGCCGATCATGGCGACCGGGGCCGCATCTTCGTATTTCAGTTTGAGGATCTTTGCCGCACCGTAGCCCAACCCAAAAATGAGGACTGTTTGCAGAAAAAGCGGGATGGATATCCACAGAATGGTCAAGGGGTTGGCTAAAATGGTCTCTCCCTTAAAGCTGAACAACAAAACAAGCGTTAGTAGCAGGGCACTGATGGTTATCGGTGTGAGAACATGAAGAAATTTTTCTTTGAACCATCTTTCCCCCCTGTATCCGATAATCCATTTGCGGGAGAAATATCCCGCAACCAACGGCAGTGCGACATAGATGGCGACGGACAGTAGCAGTGCCTGCCACGGAACGGGAAGTCTTCCAATACCCAGGAGAAATCCACCCAAGACTCCATACAGCACCAACATGGTCAGAGAATTGATCGCAACCATGACGAGGGTTAGTCCATCATTACCTCGGGCTAGATATCCCCAGACCAAAACCATAGCGGTGCATGGAGCTATCCCCAAGAGAATGCATCCGGCGAAATAACTGCGCCACAACGGAATTTGTAGCATTTTTACGCCGTCTTGCAAGACAACCGTCCCCGCGCCGTGCTCCGCTCCGACAGGCAGATCAAGACCGAAGGGCATTCTAACCAAATCCATCGCTTCGGTGCCGATCAATCCTTTAAGGAGAATCCCAAGAAACAACATGGCGATGGCATACATGGTGAACGGCTTGATGCACCAGTTGATGAAGAGCGTTAGAAAAACGGGCTTCACGCTTTTACCCGCTTTAATTACGCTGGCGAAATCAATTTTGACCATGATCGGATACATCATAAAGAATAGGCAAATAGCAATCGGAATGGACACGACAGGAGCTCCATTGACATTGATACTCATGCCATCCAGCGTTTTTGCAAGATCGGGGGCGATTTTACCGAGGAGAATCCCAACAAGAATGCACAAACCCACCCAGAGGGCCAGGTACTTCTCGAAGATGCTGGTCATATTCCGATCGTTAGCGGTGGTGCGATCCCCATTATTCATAGCGATAACCTCCCCTTATTTCACAGCGGTAATAACCGCTGAACGAACATAGTTTTCCCTTCCATTTTTCGGAAACCAATCACGAATGAACTGCTCGCTTTCTTCCTTGATACCGATGGAAACCTCGGAAAAACCAGCATCGTGGAGCATCTGTTCAATTTCTTGTACCAGAGCCGCCCCCGCTACACATCCGCAATGTGCGTCCATACTCTGCCGAACCTCATCCGGTAGCGGAGCTATGGCAACCACATCCGATACGGCAAGCCGACCATTTTGCCTTAATACGCGGTATGCCTCGCGAAAAACCTGCTCCTTGGCAGGGGATAGATTAATGACGCAGTTGGAGATAATGACATCAACGGAGTCGTTAGCTACCGGCAAGTGTTCTATTTCACCTAAGCGGAACTCCACATTTGTATAGTCGCCTTTGCGGGCATTTTCTCTCGCCTTGGCGATCATCTCCGGCGTCATATCGACGCCGATAACCCTTCCTGCGGCGCCCACTTGTTTGGCGGCCAGAAAACAATCCAAACCTCCTCCGCACCCGAGATCGAGTACGACCTCTGCCGGTTTCATCTGTGCTATCGCTTGCGGATTGCCGCAACCAAGCCCCATGTTCGCCCCGCCGGGAACTGCTGACAATTCAGCGGCCGTATAGCCAAGACGAGTTGAAAAGTCGGGGCTAACCGATGGAGTTGCTCCACAGCAACCGCTTCCGCAACAGGAACCATTTTCTTGGGCAATTTCCGCATAACGGGTCCGAACCTGCTCCCGAATACGATCTTTGTTTTCGCTCTGAGTATCCCCTTCCTTTACTACACCCAGTGCTTCAGGCAGGGTTTCCACAAAAGCTTTGATTGCGTCTCGGATGGTCCGATAGCAATCCAGTTGCGCCTCCTCGCTAGCGCCCCTCTGCGCGAGCTCCTTGGCCATCTTAGGCGGGTCATCAAATCCGATATGGATAACCTTGCAATTACTTGGAAAAAAAGGACAGGTCTCGTGGGCATGCCCGCATACGGTAACAATCGCATCCAGTTTTACGCCCTTAAACTCATTTATGTGCTGAGATTTGTGCCCGGAAATATCCACCCCAACCTCAGCCATTACCTTCACAGCGTTCGGATTGAGCCCGTGCGTCTCAATCCCCGCAGAGTAGGCTTCAATGAGATCTCCCCTGAGGTGACGGGTCCAGCCTTCGGCCATCTGGCTACGGCATGAGTTCCCAGTGCACAGGAACAATACATTCAATTTCTCACTCATAATTTATCTCCTTGATTTGTTAAAGTTTTTCCCGTGCAACATTCTACACCTCGTTGTTTTCTGCAAAGATCCTCCGGCTCATAAGAAGTAATTTCATCCAGCATTTTTGCGTCAAGCATAGCATTAGGATCCTGACTGAGCTGTGATTCAATCCACCCGAGCAAGACGGTAAAATCAGCCTGCTCACGGCGAATTCGGTAATGGACCCAGCGGCCGTCCTTGCGACTGTCAACCAGCCCAGAGGAAATCAGAACTCCCATATGGCGGGAAGCTGTCGCACCAGTTACCTGAATCAGCTCCGTTAGTTGACAGGCACACAGCTCGCCGTGTTTCAGTAGGGCAGATAATATCCGAAGCCTGTTCCGGTCGGAGAGTGCTTTGAATAGTGTAGCCAGTTTATTCATTTTTACCTCTCTTAAATTGTATAGTTAGCTAAATGCGTAAATGACTTATGGGAACCTGTCAAGTCCCTTTTCCCATACGGCAAAAAAATCAAATTCAGGGATAAAAACCCTTTCCCCGAATATCAATGGTGTAATAGCTTTGAGTTAGATGTGGTACAGGATACTCGCATAGATGCTCGCCCGTAAGCGGTTTGTCCGCTAACACTGACAACGACGATGGTGTACACCAAATGCCTCAAAAGAACCTTTTGAAGTCTGTCGAGTATGAATCGAAAGAAAAACCAATGAGTTTGCAGTACAACGACTGGAGTCAGGCACGCGGTTTCCCGCACAGACCCCCTCGAAGAACATAGCGTTAGGCTAGGCATCTGCTAAAGCATAACGGTGTTTGTCAACCCAATAACCCCAGAGAACAAACAGCCATTGGAATTGCCCCATCCATGCAATGGCCTCCGAACTTGGAGGGGGCGCGCCGAATAGATTTCCAGCATAAATACCCGTTAAAAAATTACCAATGCCACAAATCCCCATCTACCGATGGCAGAATTGGATGTTGTCGCACGCGAATATAGCCAAACACCGAATACGAAAAAGGAGCCTTCAATGGCCAAAGTAAGGGACAACGATGACCAAGCATTCAGACCGACAACTATAACACTACCGGGAAACAACGGTAAGTCCGGTTGATGAACAATGAGATCAAGGACCCAATGGCTAATGACAAGAACTGCGAGAACAAAGGCATCAATGCAATTCCGTTTCAACAAAAAATGGATACCGCCCACTAGTCCCGCCCAGCCAAAAACGGTAGCTAGACTATGAGAGATGGGATAATGCTGGAAAACTAAGGGGGTTACGACAGTTGCGCCGGGAACGATACTGACCTTCTCAATACCAAGAAACAAGAAAGTAGGCCACAGCAAATCGAGAAACTGCGCCGCGAGAAATAGAGAGCCGAGGGACATTTTCGGCGCGACTGTTTTTGCGCCGAACCCAATACCGAAGTGACCAATAAACATGAGATAATTCCTAACAGTGCGGATAACTGGTTTGGCGAGCTTTTTGCCAAATACGGTTGATGAGCGGGTTATGGATTAAAGAAATATTCCCTCGCACCTAAAGTCTGTATTAGAGCATCTTCTGAACCTATTAAAGAAAGTGCATTTACATTCATAGTGTCTAAATCCTCCAGCGCATGTGATGCAGATGAACGAGGAGCAACAATTTTCCACAATCTATCTGGTGTTTCCCTATCAAGGCTAAAAACTTCTTCATGGCTACCATACTCAAGGCCGCGGCTAGTAAATTTAGAACAAACTGTGTATTGGCACTGTTGTAAAAAATGGCGTTTATGACTTCTCACATAGGGCCCCTTAACAGTTATAAGAGGGATACTATTGTTCCAGCTTTTTATCCCCCCTTCAGCATAGGCGAATATTGCAATGCTTTCTGATTTTTCCGAAATGTTTGAATAAGCAAAGAATGCTGCAACATAGGGAGAACTGCTCCAATCTAATAACGGGGACGGGAATCCATGATGTCTAAGATATATCATATACTCATACCCTGGATAGTCTGGCCAATATAAGTCATACCTTTGTGCCGCCCAGGCACAACACTCATCGTAACTAATTAGTTCCCAGCGAGTGTTACTAAATGCTTCTACTTGCGGTAGAGTTAGTAACATATGACGGTAGTAATCCGTTATTAAAACAGGCTCCTTGCGAACCCTTTCCAAAGTGGTTTGGATATCCCACTCGGCATTACTATGACCACGAAATAGAGTCTTCGACGAGCTTCTTGCTAGTGTGTCTTTTTGGGCAAGGGAGATTCGCTCTTCTTCTATAAGCCGAAAAGCATCTTTTACTCCATCCCATGTATCCACATTGTATACTTTCATCCTTCCTCGGTTGTAAAATTCCACAGGGGTATATCTCCTTTCCTACTTTAAAATGGCTTTGATTTCCGCGATGGACGGGACCTTGCCGACTACTTTAACTTCACCATCAACCGCGAGAGCGGGGGTCATCATCACGCCGAACGCCATGATCTGATTGATCTCCGTCACTTTCTCCATTTCATAATCTAACTGGAGTTCTTGGGCGGCGGCCTCTGCGGCTTCCGCCAGTTTTTTACACTTGGGGCACCCTGTGCCTAGAATTTGAATCTTCATAGTTATCCTCCTACATTTTGTTTATCCGAAAAGGGTTCCAAAAATTATTCCGCTAATCGTGGCCATTACAATCACCAAACTTACATATACGACCGTTTTTTTGGTGCCGAGCACGCTGCGGATAACCAGCATATTAGGAAGGCTCAGTGCCGGCCCGGCCAGCAGTAGCGCCAGCGCCGGTCCCTTCCCCATGCCGTTGCCGATCAGCCCTTGCAGAATCGGAACCTCGGTCAGTGTGGCAAAATACATAAAGGCCCCGGCAAATGAGGCAAAAAAATTGGCTGATAAAGAGTTGCCTCCAAGAGCTTTTGAAACCCACTCGGAGGGTATAAGTCCTTCATGCCCTACTCGCCCCAGCAGTGCTCCAGCGATAAGGACACCGAAAAGCAACAATGGCATGATTTGCTTGGCGAATCCCCATGATGATGCAAACCATTCGGAAGTTTCCCCCTTGTCGGTGCTGGTGAAAACCGATAGCCCGATCATTCCGGCGGCAAAGGCGATTAACGGCTGTTCTGGAAAAACGACCGTAAAAGCGGCTACAGGTAGCGCTGTCAGAGCGACTTTCCACCACGCTATTTCAAACCAGCGCACAAGCATAACACCCAGGGCTACTGCAAAAAATGAGGTAAACACCCATTTTGAGCTGTAGATTGCTGCCCAAATCCCCGTTGTTTCATCCGGTTTACCCCAGTTGGCAAACACCAGAACTCCCACCATTGACGCAAAATAAAGAGCGTTCTGCCAGAGCGGCCGTTTGATTTCTTCTTCCGGAAGAGCCATTTGTGCGGCGGCTTTCTGTTGCTCTTCCTTGATGAATATCAGGTGCATTAACACACCGATGATCACGCTGAACAGAATAGCACCGACCGCTCGTGCAACCCCAAGCTCCATGCCAAGGACCTTGGCGGTCATGACGATGGCCAGCACATTAATCGCGGGTCCAGAATAGAGGAAAGCCGTTGCAGGACCAAGCCCTGCCCCCATACGGTAAATCCCGGCAAACAGGGGCAGAACGGTGCAGGAACAGACTGCCAGAATGGTTCCCGATACCGAGGCAACACCGTAGGCCAGAATTTTGTTAGCCCTGGCTCCAAGGTATTTCATCACGGAGCCCTGGCTTACGAATACCGCGATGGCTCCCGCAATGAAAAAAGCGGGAATTAGGCAAAGCAACACATGTTCCTGCGCGTACCATTTGGACAGATAAAGGGCCTCCATCACGGCATTGTCAAACCGCTCTGTCCCCACCGGCAGGTAGAAGAACGCCAGAAAAACTCCCGCAATCAGCAACAATTTCTTCCATTCAGATTTCCAATCCATTTATACCTCCCATGGTAGTTTTAGCATTGCCCCAAATACCGAAAAACTCATTTGTCCAAACCTCCAGGCGCTTTGAATTGAGACTCAATGACATCCTCAATACAGCTCACAAAACGGAGAACACAGGGCGTTTTCAGGCGGTAATAAACCTGCTTCCCGCGTTTGTCATCTTCCACAATCCCCGCCTGTTTCAGAACAGACAGATGTTTGGAAATAGTAGAAAAATCTGCATCAACAGCATCGGCAAACTCACAAACACAGCGCTCTCCGTCGGCCAGTTGCTCGGCCATCCATAGTCTTGTCGGATGAGCCAGCGCTTTAAGTATCTTAGCTTGGGCATGGTATTTTAGCTTGTCTTGTTCATTCATGGCTTGCCCCTAACTGTTGCATACATGGCGAAATAACCAAATAATGCGACGATGTCAAGAGGGGAGCTCAAAACTTCCCCCAATCTTTTACTGGTTCGCAGTTGTTGCTCTGCAAATAACCCATGAGGAGTAGGAAAAATGCCCGAAAAAAATCACCGACCACCACAACAAGTGATATTTGTAATGACCTCCAAGGTGGCAAGAACTGTTACCAGTGGATTGACAATCATGTTATGCAAACCCATCCGTGAGTGGCCTTTGAGGGTTTTAAAAGACAATGCGGATGGGAGAATAAATGCTGGCGGTGCTGACGAACACCCAATAAGGGTTGGAAAAAGTTATTACGGACCGCCATAAGCATTGATAAGATCAGCAACCACGAAGAAGCCATTCTCTCAGTGCCCACCCTAAACTCAAGGGCGCGTGCGTCCACCTGCCCTTCGAGAACCTTTTCTGTTACTTGCGCAAAGCCCATGCCAACGCCAAGTAGCAAGAAAATTACACCCAACAAACAATTTTGTTCATCACCCTTCCCCCCTTCCTTATTTTTGCTCTTCGCTGTCTTACCTCATCCTAACAAGATATGCTGGTTGATAATATTCGTCAGGAATATCAGCAAATTCTGATTTTGAGTAAAGTATCTTAGTATAGCTACTCTTTACCTGAGCATTTTCAATTAACACCTCGTTGGGGCGAATGTCCTCCAACGCCTCGCGGTAACTCCGATAATACCCCACCTTCATCAAGGTGTCTGAAGTTAAATAAAACTCAACCTTTATTGGGCGATAGGTATCTTTCTCTACCCGGCAGGTAATTTTTGGATAAGGAACAAAGGGCCAACGACGCACAAGTTTGAGCTTATAACATAGCTTATCTTCGACTACTTCTTCGCCCACTAACTCCGACTGATATGAATAATGATAATCCGTAGCGACGACATCACCATTGGAAACCTGAACTAAAAGGCTCTGTTGTCTTGTGATGCGAATCGGGTTGCGAGCCTAAGGGTTTGTTCAGGTTCATCTATACCGACAGGGGTTCTCATTACTGGTTTACACCGTTTGAAGGTGGTGCCGTGAGCAAAACCCAACCAACGCAATTTGGTTGTGCCATGAGGCGCTTAGACATATAAATGATACCAACCTATTGTCCCGAGGCAAACGGTAGGGTTGAGTGCGCTTTTCGCACTCATCAGGATAGAATTTCCAAAAAGCTTGCCCTTCTTGGCATTACCACAACGGAAGCGGCGAACAATTATCTGCTACAGTCCTATATGCTTGTATTTAATGCTTTTTTATTTAACCTTCGTCCCTTGGGTGGGAGCAAGCATCGACGATGTTTTATCAAAGCAATATGAATGAGTAGTATCGTCGGACAATTGTGTGAGTTTTGCGGGAAAAATGCTGCAAATACCGCCGGATCAATATCGTTGCCACTTTGTCAGAGTGAACGACAGAGTGCATCACTACATTGATGGCTCAATGGCTATATTTCACGGACCGAGGAAGATAGCCAACTATGTACGATAGTGATGGAAAATTAGCAGAAAAAACAAGGGTAAAAACCAAGAAAACAACAGAAAAAAATAGGATTAAACGCCACACAAATGTTGACAGTTCATTTACCAATAAACAGGACATTTCTATCTACTCGTAACAATAAAAACAGGATTGTTGTTTTAGCATTCTGGATGTGCTATGGTTATGACCAATTTAATTAACGGAGGCTTTAAAGTGAAAAAAATCGTCATCAAATTGTTTGAACCTGCATTATTTTTTCTTCTCTTCTTCGGTATTGTTTCATCCATATTGCTCAACTATTTTAACTATCTCCAGTTTGCGGGGATGAATTTTATGAACCTGCTTGTCGGATCAATGGTTATGCTCCTACAAGTTTCCGCACTGTTGGCGATTGCTGGATTGTTATCTCTTTGCGCGGAGGCATTGAGGAAATATCTTGCGGATGAAGAAGAGCTATAATGCCTGTTTTGAGGAGAAAAACATCATCATCCACACATAGCGAAGATGTCGCTTTGGTGTGTACCAATTGTGCTTTGGACAAAAAGGCGTTGCGCCTTTCGGTAATTCATGTCGGCGAAGTTTGCTCCTTCGCCGACTACTTTATTATCTGCACAGGCGCATCTGATCGCCATGTGGCAGCTATCTCCGAATCTGTGCAGTCCGCTATGAAGGTCGCGGGGTTCCCTCCTATAGGAGTTGAAGGAAAGGGCTTCAATAACTGGGTGTTGCTGGATTACGGCGATGTTGTTGTACATGTTTTTTTAGAAGAAAAACGAGAATTATATGATTTAGAAGGTTTGTGGAGTTTTGCTCCGACGATGCAGGTAGCTGATGAAATATATCACATTCCCCAAATATCCTTTACTCCTCGCAGAATTCGTAAAGAGCACCGTTGATGTTCTTTTACCGCATGCTTGTATTTCCTGCAACAAAACGCTTTCTTCTCTTGAAGAAAGCGGAATCTTCTGTGAGGAATGTCTACAAAAGTTAGTCTTTATTAAAGAGCCATACTGCTCCATATGTGGAAAGCCCTTTTTATCTCCTGGCGAAAATCATACCTGCGGAGATTGCATCCTTCAAAAACCTCCCTTCATCTTGGCGCGTTCCATAGTTGGATACGGAGAAGTTATTGCCTCTGGAATAACTAGATTTAAGTACGGAAAGAACATCGGCGTTGGCGAATCACTCGCAACGATGTTTGCTCGCCACAATTTTGGGGGATTTACTCCAGAAAATTTTGATTTTATTCTGCCTGTTCCATTACATAAAAATAGGCTGTTAGAACGCGGCTTCAACCAATCACTCATCCTTGCCAAAGCTTTTGCTAAGAAGAATAATATACCTATGGACTGTAATTCGCTTATCAGGCATATTGACACTAAACCCCAGGCGAGTCTTGAAAAAAAAGACCGGGAAAAGAATATCCTTAATGCTTTTAGCTTGCGGGACACAAAAAAAATAACTGGCAAATCTGTAATTATTATTGATGATGTCTATACAACAGGGAGTACAATCAAAGAATGTTCTAAAATCTTGTATGCTGGTGGAGTTCAAGCTGTTGTCGCTTTGACTTTATCTAGGGCTTAAAAAAGGAAAACCATGAGGAACAAAATCAAAGAACTAAAAGAATTGATAGCAGAAATACAGCCATTAAGAGGTGCGGGGAAACGGATGGTGTTTACTAACGGGTGTTTTGATATACTTCATGTTGGGCATACACGCTATCTAAATGCGGCACGGACGACTGGAGATGTACTGATCGTCGGGGTGAATAGCGACCACTCGGTTAGAATGTTGAAAGGGGAAAAACGCCCAATAGTAACAGAACAAGAAAGAGCTGAAATGCTCGCAAACTTGATGGTTGTTGATTTTGTTATAATCTTTCCCGAAGAAACACCAGCTCAACTAATTGAAGCCTTGCGACCTGATGTCATTGTAAAGGGAGGAGATTGGAAGCGCGATGCAATTGTGGGAGCTGACATGGTTGAATCTTGGGGGGGGAAGGTAGTGATAGCTCCGCTGATAGATGGAGCATCTACTACAAACATAATCGCCAAAGTCCTTTCCGTATACGCAGATTAAGATACTATCAGGGCATGTTAGATCTCAAATTTTTCGAATTTCATATTAAGAACATCTAAAAATTGAATCAACCCACCAGTTGTTATTGCTCCTGTTATTATTTGGCAAACCAGCGCAACCTGGATGCTGGCAACAAGCGCAGGGGTAAATGAAGGATTGCCCAGAAACTCTTCAATCCCTTTGTGGCCACTTAGCGAGGTGAAAATTTGCAACAGATTTTTCGGAGGGCTAATGTGGTGATATATCATGCCGTACCACCCAGCGATGCTTCCTCCTACAATCGGCACACCTTTTGCGCTACAGAACGATAACAGGCAGGAACGAGCTTCAAAATTGTCCAAAGCATCTATTACAATATCCACATCCGCGAGCAGACTAACAGCATTTTCTCTTCGGAGCTTTTCCCGGTAGGGTGTGACTTTTATGGCACTATTTATCCCTTCGATGGCCTCCTGAACTACTGTTACCTTGGGAAAACCAATTTTACTAGTGATAGCGAAGAGCTGGCGGTTAAGATTACTTTCTGAAAAAATATCGTGATCAACTATTCTGATATAACCTACTCCCAGACGCGCAAGCGCTTCTGCAACATAGCCACCCAATCCACCACAGCCAAGCAAAACACATCTACCGTCAAGTAGCGATAACTGCTGTAGGGGTGTAATCGTTCCGATGTTTCTATAATAGCGGCGAGGGATAACGCCGTTAATCAAAGCGATTTTTTCCACAGCAAGAAGCGGCAGAGCAAATTTCGTTGCGACCTCCGCTAAAACGGAGGATGAAACAACTCCGTCTTGGGCCCCCGCTATAATAGACTCTGCCGTGTTCATAGCCAAAAACCTTTACCCTATTAACCGCCTCCAATCGGAGGAAACAGCGATAATCTGTCATCTTCTTGGAGTAAATAATCAAAAGAAGAGTGCCTTCCGTTGACAAAAATTAGCGCTACATCATTACTATCAACTCCTACCAGGTTAACAACATCCAGAACTGTAGTGGAAGCGTTTAGCTCAAGACCTCTTTCTCCGAAACGCCCCTTCGCAAGTGTTGCAAACAGCTTTACCTTTACTCTCATAGTATCACCATCTTTTTCCAGTATAGCAAACCATTGCCCACATAACTTAAAAAAAGGGTGGCATCCACAAAATGCCACCCTTAAAAGTTGTCATTGGCAAGCGTTTAAAAATTATACACCTTGTCCAGATCTTCGTCGGTAACATCAAAAACCGTGTTGTGCGGCGGCAAAGATTCTTCCTTGAAAAAAGTAGGCAGGCGATCATGTTCTTTGGTGAATCCTGCTTTTTTATTAAAGTCTCTTTCCGCAGAAAGAATCTTCTTTCCCAAGGCGGCAACATCGTCCCCTGTCAGATTCAATCCGTACATCGCGTTGATTATATCGACCAAGGCGTTGAAAGTTTCTGGTTGGTCTAGGATAGGAAACGCTATAAAGAGACACATGCCCGTAGCATCAATCGCCGCCGTTGCTATCTGTAAGTTGCGAGAAAGGTCAACCTGACCTTCCCCCTTCAGCGGATCTACAAAACCGCCAACCTTAAGGATGTTAGTCGCAACGCCGTAACCAGCTGTATGATCGGCTCCCATAGTACTTGTTGCATAGGTAACAGCAACACCCTTTACGGAGCGTGGATCGTAGGCGGGAATCGCCTGTCCTTTAACCACAGGCACTCTCTCAACACCGAGTACTTTCCCGATAATTTCGGCACCCGAGCCGATAAGCCTACCGAGCGGAGTGCCCTTTTCCACTTCTTTGAGCAGATTTATGGCACCATCCGCATCACCAAAAGACAACAACCCACCATCCATCGCAACCCCGATAGCAACTCCCGTGTCTATCGTATCCAATCCGATATCGTCGTCCATCCTATCTAAAACGGCAATTTTATCCAGATCATCAATTCCGCAATGCCCACCGTGCGCCCATACAGTTTCGTATTCTGGTTGCTTGCTGATATAGTTACCGTTTTTATCAACATAGATTCCCGAGCACTGAATTATACAACCACGATGGCAACCATGGGTAGGTTGTCCTCCTCTCTCGGTCATTAGCCGAGCTTGCTCCTCGCCGCTTATCTTGGCGCCTCCCTCAAAAAAACCTGTCCTAAAATTGTGCGTTGGATAGCCACCTGCTTCGTTAAGAATGTTGGTTAAAACATTAGTTCCATAAGCGGGAAGAGCTTGGCCTGTAACTCCATGTTTTCTAATCCCGTTAACAAATTCCCTGTTAGCTTCGCGGAATTTTTGCTCATCAACAGGCTTGCGATTGGAAAGACCCGCATCGTCAAGTATTATAGTCTTTACTCCCTTCGCCCCCATAACGGCACCCACACCACCGCGACCAGCGTGTCTGGTGGGCCGCTGCTCCATATCGGTACAAGCTATCGATGCGGCGGGCAACTTCATTTCTCCAGCCTGACCTATGGATATAATCGCAACCTTTTCGCCAAACTCCGCTTTCATTTTTTCTACTGTCGCATAATTACCAAGCATCTTGAGGCCGTTATCCACGGAAACTTTTACGCCATCTTTATTTATGAAAATTTTATACAAATCTTTGCCATTGCCTTTGCCCTCAATAATGATAGCCGCATAACCAAGACGGGCAAGAACCTGTGCCGCTTGTCCTCCAGCGTTCGACTCTTTTATCGTTCCGGTAAGTGGGCTCTTGCAACCTATAGAAATTCTACCAGACATCGCCGCCGCAGTACCCGAAAGCATTCCTGGAGCTATAACTAGCTTGTTTTTAGCTCCGAGGGGATGACAATCGGGAGGTACCTCTTTCGCCACAACCATTGATGTCATTGCCCGACCACCAAGACCAGCGTATTCTCCTAAATTTTCCACAGAAACTACAGGATCACCACTACCTTGCATCTTAATTCTTAAAATCTTATCCATATTCTTCCCCTTTCTTCACAACGAAACTTCTGGCTCCACAGCTACTCGTTACTGTAATCTGTTGCAATATGGGAAATTTCACATAAATGTTTCAGGGAAAACAGATTGGGTGTGAAGCTCTCAGTGATAATCGTCTCGTTATAGCATACAAGTTGTTCTGCAGAAAACATCTAAGGACTGTCATTGGAAGGAAAGACTTTTTCTTGGTGGCAACGATTACAAACGAACCATGAAGCTATAGAGGAGTGGAAAAGCTAAAGAGGAAGTTACAACGGACTCCTCGCGTGAATTATCTATATGCCACGCGCTTCGCTACGCTCTCCTGCATGCTGTAGCTGAAAAGCGTCTCTTACTGTTGCCACAACATATGGAATTTCTCCCACTTTGTCATTTTTTTCCGCATAAAACACCAGCATAAATGATGCTTCTCCATCAATAGGCAATATCGTTGCATTACTCACGGATGTTAAGGATCGGGAAAATATCTGCCCCTTTTTATCTGCAGCATCGTACCCCTGGTCTTGGGTATTACTTCTAATAGTTGCTATATCAACTTCGTTTCCAGCGATGGAAAAATTCTTCTTAATTATTTCTGCTTCTTCGTCATACAACATCCCTTCAACTCTAACCGCCTGCAATTTATATCCCGTCCTGTTTATAACCTTCCCCTTCTGAACGACCACATTACGGTAGAGAGCGTCCACAAACACCAGCGGATCACCCATGACAACGCTTATTTTTCTCAACTCCTCAGACGGTAAAATTTCCACCACTATTTGCTCTTCCTGCACCATTGCAGCTTTCTCTTTTGTAATCTCATTGTACATGAGTTTAAAACCAGAGGATACACGAGCCACAAAAGTTCCTTCTTCTCCTGGCGACAACATAAACCATAACCCGAAAACGACAAAACATCCCGTAAACAACGAAGGCGCCGACCATATGAAGACTCTGGATAATGCTGGTTTTATTTTTTTCTCTATTCTG
>JAIPED010000065.1 GCA_021737325.1 Deltaproteobacteria bacterium | reverse complement strand
ATTAGCCTTTGACGCCAAAGGCGGATTTGGTTGGTATGTATCCCATACTCAGAAGATAGTTGCGCCAGAGTCTTTTCAAAATGACAATACAAGAGGAGGTTGTGCAGGGGTCTTTCACGGATCAATTGCCACCGGGGTTCCCGCCAAAATCGGCGTAGGATTTTCGGGAACCGAACTTCAAAAAATTGCCGAGGGGAGCCTCCCTGACCCCACCAACGAGACTATCAGGAATTTGGAAAAACGCTTAGCCGTTTTGGAAGAGCGCTTACGGGAAGGGAGAGACAACCCATAAACAACACCGCCCGTTGATAAATAACCCAACAAAAACCGCTGGAATTTGGGCGCCCCATCAGCGATGGAATTATTAGATATACCTCCGTTTTTTCTAAAACAAGCGTAATGCACCTTTGCTATCCCAGGGGACCTGCAAAGCGAAAAATGGGCAAAAAAACCTCTGCAGATGGCTAGCCTCATCTGATGGATATCAGCGCAATTAGTTATTGGTTCCCCAAAACCATCACAGCTCCACGCGGGTAACAATCCCATGCAGCTTTGATGGTGGTAAATCGTGAAATTGCACAAAGTTGGAAGTAACTCTTTTAATAAAAATGAAAATTTTCCAAATGGGGTTTCTCGTAGCAATATCTTCCGTACCATAAAAAACCACCTTGGGAATAATGTTGTTCGCTCTTAGTATCTGTTCAATGCTGAACACTTCCATATAGCCAGCCCTTATTTCAAACGCCTCCAAACCAAGAGCAATATTCTTGGTGTGCTTTGTTTCCATCCCCTTGGGGTTTTCTGTTGTGATGATGGAAATAAGAATGTTATGCTCATAGATAATATTATCACGCAGAATGCAGTGTACAAAATATGGAGGTAGTGTTCGCCAGTCGCGGGTAAAAAACAGTGCCGTCCCCTTAATCTTTGCCTGATCCGTATAAACCTGCTCGTATCCCACCAGAAATGTTTCCAAATCTAACGGACGCAAGGATCTAAAGAGCATCTTTTGCCCTCTTACCCAGACCAGCATAGTTGTTAGCGGGACGGCAGCAATTATTAAAGCCCAATAAGCTCCTTGAGGTATCTTGTGAGTTGCGGCTGAAAGAAATGTCAGATCAATGGCTAACAAAGCAACCGCCAATAAAATTTTCCATCTGCTAGCTTTGGTAAAGTAAAAGACGAGAATCATCATCAAACAAGTGATGGACATAGAGCTAACAACCGCCAAACCGTAGGCATGAGCTAGGTTAGAACTATTCTTAAAATTTATTATCACAAGAATAACGGCGGTTAAAAGTAGCCAGTTTATCGTGCCAATATATATTTGCGACTTAATTTTGCTGGATGTGTAGGTGATGCGTAGCAAAGGTAGCAAGCGGGTCATTATTCCTTGATAGACAACAGAAAAAACACCACTGATAACCGCCTGCGAAGCGATCATGGTAGCAGTTATCGTTAGTAGCAGAAACGGAACATAAAGAAACGGTGCCTGTTGCTTTACCATTGCAAAAAGTATCGTTTTCGCTTCAGGGTTTTGTAGCAAGAAAATTCCCTGTCCAATGTAGTTTGCAATCAAAACGAAGAAAACAAAACACCAAGCGTTTATTATGGGGCGTTTGCCAAGGTGTCCCATGTCCGCATAAAGCACTTCTGCACCTGTAACGCATAAAACAACTTCTGACAAGACGATAAACCCTAAAAAACCGTTGTTAGAGAGAAAAGAAAAAGCATAGTGGGGGCTAACGGCTTTTAGCATTGTCGGAGCGGAGATGATGGAAACAATCCCCGATAGTGCCAAGGCGACGAACCAAAAAAGCATTATTGGTCCAAATAGCCCGGCGAGCTTATCAACTCCTTTTTTCTGTATGGAAAAAAGACAAACAGCGAAGATAATAGCAACAGCGATGATTGTCGTCTGACCAATTCCCCCCAATCCCGGCACTAGTTGTAACCCTTCCACGGCTGAAAGAATGCTTATTGCCGGAGTTATTGCACCATCGCCTAACAACAGCGATACGCCAACAAACGAAACAATTCCGATGACGGAAAAGAGCCTTCCTCTCTTTAAAACAGAAACAAGGATTTCTCGTAGAACTATCTGACCACCTTGACCATTACGGTTAAGGCTCATTGCCAACCACGCGTATTGCAGGGTTACCAGCGTTGTTATCGTCCAAAACACCAGTGAAAGAACTCCGAGGATGTTGGCTTCCGTCGGAGGTGTTAGGATAAAAACGATAGATAGGGTATAAATTGGGCTTGTGCCAATATCCCCAAAAACGATCCCCATTGATTTAACAACACCACCGAAGAATGATTCAGAATTTTTATTCATATTCTCGTTCTTTTTTCGTTATTTTTTCTCTGCGGCGACCAATGGTGAAACACAGTATCACTCGGCGATATTAATCAATGCACCGTAAAAAATTCCGAAGTACGCTTCTATCGGCAAGCCGCAATACGACGATGTTCAAACACCGCACGGAGCGGAAAAAACATTCCAGCATATTTGAGGATGGCGACAGCATTAATTTTATTGCCGCCAAGAATCAAGTTGTATAGTTATCGCGTAGGAACCGCTATCCAATAAGGATTTGAGTTGCAAGCCAGTCTTTTCAAAGACCCTAATCATTGAACGATTATCAGCAATTACATCCGCAGTTAAAACCTTTATCCCTTGGCTTTTCGCTTCTTTTATCAGCATGGCGAGAATGATGGATGCTAAGCCTTTTCCCTGCTGGTCTTCATCAACAACAAAGGCGACATCGGCACCATCGGGAAGATCATTTCTGCGTGAGTAACGGCCTTCACCAATGAGCTTTTCCGCGCCCTCTACCTCTATAACTGCAACAATCGAAAGCGTTTTACGGTAATCGATATTTACATACTGTTGCATCCTATCATGTGGCATCACCTTTACTGGGCTAAAATAGCGATAATAAACCGTGTTATCCGAAAAGCGATAAAATAAACGGCGCATCTCTTCGTTATCGGAAGATTTAATCGCCCTTAGGGTAACGGTTGTACCATCTTTCAGTTGGCAATGCGTTTGGAGATGATAAGGATAAAAAGCCCCCGCCTCAGGAAGAAATATCTGATTGCTATAGATGATGTTGGCCTCCTTAGCCTGCTTTACCAGCCCTTCGCGATCCGCAGGATGGGCGATGTCTATTAACGCTTGGGCTCTTTCTCTTAGCGTTTTTCCGACCATTGAGGCAATGCCGTATTCGGTAACTATTAAATCTAAAGATTCTCTATTGGTGAAAAGGTTGGGAAACCCTTCGGCAGAAATCAGAATGTTGGGCTGCCCCAGCTTGTTGCGGCTAAAGAGCGTGAAAATTATCTTGCCACCGCGAGAAGCGTGTGTGCCCGCCGAGATCTCCTCTATCTGTCCAACGGATGCCGTAACATTTCTGGTTCCATCTAAGAGTGCCACCAATCCCGTCAGATCAACTTTACGCACTGGT
This sequence comes from Deltaproteobacteria bacterium, assembly GCA_021737325.1. Lineage (GTDB taxonomy): Bacteria > Desulfobacterota > Syntrophia > Syntrophales > JAIPED01 > JAIPED01. Next base: position 4,393 of record JAIPED010000065.1, on the reverse strand, counting down.
AAAACCGCAACAGCGTTGGAATTGTTAGCCATGTTAATCCCATTAGCAACATGTTCTAAATCATGAAACTCCACCAAAGGATTATAGTTTAGCCATTTCATTAATTCTGGGGTCCCCTGAGCATACACCGCCAAGGATTTCCCATTCACAAATTTCTTTTCCTTGTTGGTTATGACACCCGACTTTATCAAATCCATCATGACATCGGTGAAGACCACGGTGTGAACCCCAAGATTTTTTTTACTCTGTAGATACTTTCCTAATGATTCGTAGAGTGATCCTGTAAACATACAAAGGGATGCACCATCGTTGATGACGGAAGCAACATTCTGCGCCAGTTGATCAAATGCTTCGTCGGTCCGAAATCTAGGAAAATAAAAAAGAGGCTCTTGTGATTCTACAAAACAGTTAAACTCGCTAACATGAAGTAGCGTATTTCCGAAGGTGTAAGGCACATTGGGATTAACCTCACCCACCACAAATGTTGCAACCGCGATCGCTTGTTTAGCAACATCAGCCGAAACTCCCAGAGAAACAAATCCGTTGCTATCAGGTAACGATACCTGCAAAAAAGCCGCATCAATCCTTAATGTTCCCGAGCTTATCAGTTTAGGAATACGACTAAAATGACAAGGAATGAGATCAATCGATCCGGCCGTTATCGCTTGATGTGCGACCCATCCGGAAAAAAAGGTTTTGAGGCGAATTTTTTTTGAGACAGAATTTATCGCGATATTCAGCGCATCGCCTACGCTAAACAATTGAATCAGTTCTAAATCATTGAGATTGGGCAAGTCCGCGGTCATTAGCTCTTTCACCAGTTTGCGTGGTTCCGCAACTCCTGTGCCGATGAAAATGTTCATTCCTGGATGTATTCGTTCTATCGCTTCTCTTGCGGTAACTTTTTTATCTTCTGGGATTTTCGCCATTAGCTTCTCCTCTGTTGAATCGTTTTAACGCTATATCTTCAATAATCTCCTGTCAACAGCGACATTACCATCGGCGCTTGCCATTACTATGCTTTACTGTTAGCAACGGTAAAAATTGCGTAAACAAGAAGGATCGAAAAATGGAAATTGGCATCATCGGGTTGCCTCAAAGTGGGAAAAGCACCGTCTTTGAAATAATGACTCGCGTTGTTTCGCGTGGTATTCATGACCCTCTTGTGCGTGGTCAGGCAACAATTATTGATGGGCGCCTAACCCACATTGCCAAATCGTTTTCGAGCCGTTCTATTGTTTACGCCAAGATTCCTTGTGTGGATGTAAATGCCACGGGGGAAAAATCATGGGAAATGCTACGCCAACATCTAAGTGCGGCAAATGGTATTATTCATGTCGTAGATGCCTTTACCGACAACAGTATCAAGGAAATAACAGCTAAATGCAAAAAAATAAAAGATGAGATGATTTTTTCCGATTTGGTGATTGCTTCGGCAAGGCTGGAAAAACTCGCGAAGATGTCAAAGGTCGCGATGAAAAGAATTGATGCTGTACAGGCAAAGGTTCTTCCTGAGGTAGTGAACCATCTTGAGGAAGGTAAACCGCTCACCGAATTAAGTATCGACGAAGAGGAAAAGTATGCATTAAAAAGCTTTTCTTTTTGGAGCATTAAACCGCAACTGGTTATTATTAACATCGCGGAGAGCGATATTGGTAATGAAGCGATGGAAAACATCATCGCAGGAGCACCAACAATTACCTGCTGCGCTAAGACGGAATTGGAATTGATGTCCTTGCCTGAAGAAGAAAGGATAGAATTCATGGGTGATTTGGGAATAGCACAAACCGCCTTTGGGAGATTAGTAGAGCAGGCCTTTTCGTTGCTTGACCAAATGTGCTTTTTTACCGCCGGTGAAAAAGAATCGCGGGCGTGGATAACGGCAACGAGAAGCAAAGCACCGCAAGCGGCCAGTGTGATTCATAAAGATTTTGAACGAGGCTTTATCAAAGCGGAGGTTGTTAGCTATCAAGATTTTTTAGAGAACGGATCATCAATGGCGCGAGTAAAGGAAGTTGGCAAGTTTAGACTGGAAGGCAAAGATTACACCGTCCAAGAAGCCGATATTATCACATTCAGGTTCAATGTCTGATAAACCAAACATGGCAAGTAAAACTGTTATTTCCCGATGCAAAAATTCTCAAAAATTCTTTGTAGGATATCTTCGTTGTCGCTCGGGTTGGTGAGGCTGGTAATGTTTTTCAAAGCTTCTCGGAGATCATGAGCAATAATTTCATCGTAATGACCATTGTTTTGAATAGCCCGCAGAATGAAAAACGACACCTGTTCTAAAGTCGCTTTGTGCTGCTCTTTGGAGATAATCTCCCCTGAAATCTCTGCTGTATAATCGGAAGCCCTTGCCAACTTGTAGATAGTGTCCAGGAGCTCTGACACTCCCTGACCATTTTTTGCTGAAATGCGGATGAAAGGATGCGATGAAGAGAACTCCTCCATTGTCGTTGCTGTAAGAAGCATCGGAAGGTCGCTTTTATTTATTGCGACAACGAAGTTTTTATCCTGCAATCGCTGAGCTATCTCTAAATCAGTCTTCGTTAGCGCTTCTGATCCATCCAAAATTAAAATGGCAATATCTGCACGAGATAAATTTTCCCAAGCGACATCAATCCCCTGCTGTTCTACATCGCTTTTAGCCTTCCTAATCCCTGCGGTATCAATAAAACGGAATTCCAATCCTTTAAACAACACTGATTCTTCAATAAAATCACGCGTTGTTCCAGCATCCACGGAAACGATGGATCGTCTTTTTTTTAGGAGCGCGTTGAACAGCGATGACTTCCCCACATTGGGCCTGCCGATGAGCAAACAGGAGATTCCTCCACTCAACAATTTTCCTTCATTATAGGTTTCGCTGAGGCGTTTTACTTCAACAAAAAGATCCTGTAGTTCGTCGGCAAAGGCTTTTTTATCGATGCTGATTTCCTCTTCGGAAAAATCGATAGTCGCTTCTACAGTTGCCAATTTTTCTTCCAAACTATTGCGAATTTTTTCTATTTTCTGCGAGAGTACTCCATGTACATTTTGAAGAGAAACATCCGCCATCAGAGGGGAACGGGCACGGATTAAATCTCCTATCGCTTCCGCCTGCAACGCATCTATCTTGCCATTAAGTAGCGCTCTGCGGGTAAACTCTCCTGCAGTTGCTATCCTGGCACCCTGAGAAACAATTACTTCTAAAATACCATCTGTGATGAAAGGAGAACCATGCGCGTATATTTCAAAGACATCTTCGCCAGTATAGGAGTTGGGTGCACGCATCAGGCACACAAGGGCAATATCAAGCAACTTTCCCGTAGCAGGAGAAATGATCATGCCATAATAAAGACGGCGGGAAACCATACGGACAAGTGGTTTTTGCGGCTGAAAAATATTGTTACAAATACCTACAGCGAGCTTTCCCGAAGTACGAATAATGGCAATACCGGCCATTCCTTGGGCGGTAGCAACGGCTGTTATGGTATCCACCAGTAGAGGGTATCCTTAAAGGATTTATGCAAACAAACAACCACGGTAACAACAAGCAAAAGCGCATCGTAACATCGTCCATTGTACAGAATTCGCTTGTTATCCATTTCGCAAAAATATTTTATTTTTTGTTGCCTTGTTCTCTGCGGATTTTTTTTGCTGGTTCGATGATAAGCTTCCGCTCATCTCCTTCACCAATGCTCCGAGTTGTTACATAGGGATTATTCTCTAATGTTAAGTGTATTATTCGTCGATCATGCGCCTTCATATTATTGATGGCGAGTTCCTTTTGCGATTTTCGCACCTTTTCGCCCGCTCTCTTGGCAATAGCAATAAGCGTATTCCGCCGCCTCTTACGATAATCCCCAATCTCTACAATTATCGGCTTCTCTTTTCTTTCGTGATCGACTGCTTTGTTAAGAATGTGCTGTATAGCATCAATATTCTGTCCCATCCTGCCAATTATTAACGGGTCCGATTCGCCTTCAATACAAAGGGTTATATTCTCCGCCGTAATTTTATAGCTTGCCCCTCGGTTTATCCCCATGTGATTCAACAAACCAATGAGAAAATCCCTACCTCTATTTGCTCTTTCCCGCTCGCTGGTGCTGACAATATGGGGAGTTCTTTCTTTTTTGTTCCCGTCAATCTCCTTAATATCATCTTCAAATACTGCGTTGAAATTAATCAGCGCTGCCAGAATGCGCGCCTTACGGGATCCTATCCCTAAAAAACCCGAAGAGCCGTCGGACAATATTTCAATGCTCAGCTTATCTCGTGAGACACAAAAATACTCACAAGCCTTTTCCACAGCTTCACTAATGGATTTTGCCTCTATCTCGATTGTATCCGTCATTAGTACACCTCGTAAACTTAAGATAGTTTCTTATTCACATAGAACTGCTGGCCG